>VBGP01000079.1 GCA_005880795.1 Chloroflexota bacterium
CGATCGGCGGCGGGGCGGTCTTCCTGCCGGTCGTCCTGATGATCCTGTTCCGTCAGAAATATCCACGCTGGTGGTTCGACTGGAACCTCAACCTCCTGCGCTTCTCGAACCGCGTGACCGCGTACCTCGCCCTGCTCGACGATCGCTATCCATCGACCGACGAGGAGCAAGGCGTGCACCTCGACTTTCCGTACCCGGACGTTCGTCAGATGAATCGGTGGCTGCCCCTGGTCAAGTGGTTTCTTGCCATTCCGCATTACTTCGTCCTGCTCTTTCTCGGCCTGGGAGCCCTGGTCGCGGTCATCGTGGCCTGGTTTGCCATCCTCTTCACGGGAACCTATCCTCGGAGCCTGTTCGACTACGTTGTCGGCGTGCTTCGATGGAGCAACCGAGTGACTGGTTATGCCTTCACCCTCGTGACTGATGAGTACCCACCCTTCCGGCTCAGCTGAATGAAAGCAGTCGTCTACGACCGGTACGGACCGCCCGACGTCCTGCGAATCGAGGACGTCGAGCGGCCGGTCCCCAAAGAGGACGAGGTCCTCGTCAAGGTCCACGCCACGACGGTCAACCGATTGGACGTGCACACGCGCGAGGCCAACCGGAGCAACGGCGCCGCCGTGTCCATGCTCAGCCGACTGGTCTCGGGCATCCGCGGGCCGAGGCGACGCATCCTCGGGACCGAGTTTGCCGGCGAGGTCGAAGCTGCCGGCGCGGCCGTCCGAGACTTCGCGGTCGGTGACCGCGTGTACGGCAACACGGGCCTCGGGTTCGGCGCTCACGCGGAGTTTTTGTGTATACGCGAAGGCGCCCGCATCGCAACGATGCCGGCCGGCGCCAGCTTCGAGGAGGCAGCGCCGGTCAGCGATGGAGCGTTCAACGCGTTGTGGTGCTTGAGAAGCGCAGAGCTTCAAAAAGGCCAGAGGATTCTCATCTACGGGGCATCCGGGGCAATCGGTACCGCTGCGGTGCAGCTGGCCCGATATTTCGAGGCGGACGTCACCGCCGTGTGCAGCACCAAGAATCTCGAGCTCGTGAAATCGCTCGGCGCCGACAGGGTGATCGACTACACAAAGGAGGACTTCACCCGGAATGGTGAGAAGTACGACGTGATCTTCGACGCGGTCGGCAAGCACTCCTTCGATCGATCGAACGGCTCGCTGAAGGAGAACGGAGTCTTCGTGCCGACCGACGGATTCAAGAATCTCTTCTTGACGCTCTGGACGGCAAGGAGTCGAGGTAAGAAAGTGAGGTTCCAGCTACCCCCTCAATACGCCAAAAAGGACCTGGTCCTGCTCCGGCAGCTCATCGAGACGGGGAGGTTCCATGCCGTGATCGATCGCCGCCACGCGCTCGAGGAGGTGGTCGAGGCGACCAGGTACGTCGAAACGCAGCAGAAAACAGGAAACGTCGTACTGACGGTCAGCCGCGCCTAGAAGTCCCGGCCGCCGCTTCTGCTGCGGGGAGCTGGGCGCTGGTCGGCCTGCTCGCGGTGTCCGCCGCGCTCCCGGGGCCAGTAGGTCTTTCGTCCCATGGAGCCGGAAATGAACTGCGATTAGGGACAAATGTCCCCTTGTTGTCGCGGCGGGCCCTTACTAAGGTGGGATCCAAACTCGGCCCGTGAGGGAGGTTACAGCACGTCAGCAAATGCACTCGCGTCCATTGCCGTCCCATCTGGAACTCCTGCTTTGCTTTGTGCCGCCCGCCAGCGATCTTGCCGGACCGAGGTGACCCGATAAATGCAGGCCTCCCAGGTCGTCCCGGCTGCAGTGCTGAAAACGGAGGTTGCGTTCGCTGGTTTCTGGCGGCGGTTGCTGGCGTACCTCATCGACTTTGCCGTCCTGTTCGGCGTCGAGGTCGCGATCTTCGGCGCTGTTCACGTGCTGGCGCCTGACAACCTCGATGCCCTCTCGAACATCGTGCCGGTCTGCGCCGTCGTCGGCTGGGCGTACTACGTGCTGCTCGAAAGCTCGCCGGCGCGAGGCACGCTGGGAAAGCTAGCCCTGGGGCTCTACGTGGCTGACGTCAACGGTGATCCGATCGGCTTCTGGCGGGCCGTCTTTCGTAACGCACTTAAGACAGCGTCGACTCTGCTGATCGGCGCCGGCTGGTTCATGGCGGCCTTCACTCCGCGCAAACAGGCACTGCATGACCTGCTCGCCGGCACCCTCGTGCTGCGGAAGGTCAACTACTTCGTGATCGGACCTCAGGCCCCGACCGAGCCTGGTGATCATTGGGACGGCACTCGTTGGGTGGCCTCGGTGCCACCACTGGAGAAGTCATAGAGATGGCGGCAATCGGACAGGCAAGACCCGTGACCCGCGGCAACATTCGCACGCCGTTGTTCATCGTCGGCATCGCGCTCGCGTTGCTGGCGTTCCTGATCATGTTTGCCTTCGGCATCGTCTTCGCCAGCAAGTCGCAAACCGGGACCCAGCTCAGAGTCGTCGTCGCCGGCCGTGACATCCAGGCTCGCGAACCAATCACCCCGGACATGATCGCCGTCTCTACGTTTCCGGCAACCGCGGCGCCGCCGAAGGCGTTCTCGCGGCTGGCCGACCTCAGTGGCTTCTCGGCGGTGGTCGCGATCCCCAAGGGACAGGCCATCACCACCAACCTGGTGGCGGCCAATCCGGACGAGATCGCGCTCGGGGCCTCGTCTTACCTCCCGATCCCGAAGGGCTATGTGGCCCTGACCTTGCCGAACAGCGAACAGCAGGGCGTCGCCGGGTTCATCGCGCAGGGCGATTACATCAACGTGCTCGCCGAGGTCAACACCTCACAGTTCTCGTCCATCAGCCCTCGGTCGGTCGCGCGCACGGTTTTCACGCGTGTCCACGTGATCCGCGTCGGTTCGCAATCTGTTGCGCCCCGGCAGGGTCCCGTCCAGGGCATTGCCAGCAGCATCACGGTGGTGATGACGCTCTGCGATGCCCAGTACATGGAGTGGCTGATCATCAACGCAACCATCAAGTACGTGCTCATCCCGTACACGGACTACGGCGAGGCGCCGGCGGATCCAGCCTGTCCTACCACTTCCGCGCCGCCCACGATCGGCCCGCAGCAGGTCGAGGCACGCTGGGGCTTCACGAAGGGATAGGCGTGGGTTCGATGCAGTTGGGGAAATGAAGCCGCGGGCGGGCATCGGTTGGGAGGCCGGCGGACCCGGACGGCCGGTGCTTGCAGGCGGGGGGCGGCGTGAGCCCGCGCCGCAAAAGCGGCTGGATCGGGCTTCCCCATCGTTTCACGACATGGTGTCGCGCCTTGCGACCCTCGAGCGAGCGCCGGTTTTCTTCAGTCTCCGCGAAGGAACGCTGCGAGGGCTCGCCCGACACCTCCGAAGGGTGAAAGTCTCGGCCGGCGAGATGATCCTGTTCCAGAGCGAGCCGGGGGACACCATCTTCTTCATCGAGCGCGGACGCTGCCGGGTGGTGATCGAGAAGCCTCCGAGCATCGTCACGGTGGCTCTTTTGTCCGAGGGCGACTTCTTCGGCGAAGGTGCCGTCCTCCTGGACCGGCCGCAGCAGGCCTCGGTTTACGCGCAGACCGAGTGCTACCTGCTGGCGCTTGACCGGCAGGGCTTTCAAAGCATCATGGCCGGCCGCGAGCGAGAGGGTCTGGACGAGTTGCGGAGACTGGCCGACCAACGGTTCAACCTCTTTGCCGACACCAGCGTCCAGGCGACGTGGGGACTGCTGCTTCAGGAGGCGACGGTGGTGGGGGTGTATTCCCCGAAAGGCGGGTCGGGCGGCACCTGCATCTCGCTCAATCTGGTGGGCGCCCTCGCCCGCCGCTACCCCGGAGAGGTGCTGCTTCTCGACCTCGATTTCCCGTACTCACATTCGGCGCTGCTCGCCGGCCTCGTGCCCACGAGCTGCCTGGCTCGGATGTCCTCTCTGCCGCGGGACTCATTCGAAGAGGTTCTTCTTAGCGCCGTGCTGTACCACGCGGGCGGTCCGATGATTCTGCCCGGCGCCCTGCGTCCTGAAGAGGCCGACGAGGTCACTGCCGAGCTCATCACGAGGGCGATCAGCGTGCTCCGCAAGAGCTTCCGCTATATCGTGGTCGACCTCGGGGTCACGATCACCGACGCGACCCTTGCCCTATTCGACCTCACGCAGCACATCGTGCTCGTCGCCGCCCCGGAGCTCTCTGCGGTCAAGAGCGCCGCTGACGCGGTCGAGATCCTCGTGCAGCTGGGGACGCCACCTGACCGCCTGTCTGTGGTGCTCAACAATCGATCTCTGAAAGCAGCCGTCACCAAGCCGGCCGTGGAGCGGACGTTGAAACGCGAGATCGACATCGAGATCCAGTTCGACGGCGCTCGGCCGGAACAGGCGGCCGTCGACGGGGTGATCTTGAGCCTCACCAACCCCCGAAGTGAGATCGCGAAAGGCGCCGAGCAGCTCGCGGCCTTGCTCGACTCGAAGCATGGCCGAGCTCGGATCGTCGCCAGGTCCGCTCGCCCGTCGGAGGGTGACCTGGAGCCGGCGGGGGTCGGCGAGGGAACATGATGTCCCCAGCCACTGGCGCATCTGTGATCCGGAGGGCCCAGGATGGGGTCCGCCGCTCGGCCCTCCGGCGCCAGTTTCATGCGGTCGTGTCCGACAAGAGCGATGCCCTGTCCGTCGACCTCGACCAGCCTGGGGTTGACGTGGGGGCGATCCTCGAAGAGATCACCAAGGGGCTTGACAGCGGCAACTTGGCGGTGCAACGCCTCGCGGCCGCGCTCAGGAACTCGGGTGCGGCCGACACGCTCATCGAACGCCTCGCCGCCGAGAGCCCGAGCCAGCGAATTCGCAGTGCTCGGGTGATCGGTGCACTTCGCCTGTACGACGCGGTCCCGTGGGTCGCCGAGCTGCTCGCGTCAAGCGACCGCGGAGTATCCGATGCGGCCGCCCGGGCGCTGGGCAAGACTGGTGGCCGCAACAGTGCCTCGGCCCTCGTTCTGGCCATCCAACGCAGAGGGTTGAGCCGCCGCCTGGTCGCCGAGCTTGCCCGGGCGGCTCCAGACATGTTCCTCGAGGTCGCCATGGGTGAGCCACAGCGGCCCGCGGTTCGACCGGCGCTCGCGATGGCGGCGGGATTGCGCAGACGGCGCACGGCGATCAACCCCCTGATCGCCCTCGTGCAGCACGGTAGCCAGCGCGAGCGCGTGATCAGCTGCCGCGCCCTCGGATGGATCGGGGCAGGCACGGCAGTTCCCGTCCTCATGGGCGCTTTGCGGGATCGTGATTGGAAGACGAGGATGTCGGCGGCCAAGGCGCTGGGTGCGCTAAGGGCTTATTCGGCCAAGGACGAGCTGAGGCATCTCCAGAGCGATCGCCATCGACACGTCCGCATGGCTGCGCTTCACGCGCTGCGGCGGTTGAAGGTCAGATGAGGCAAGAGGCGGGTCCCCATGGCGCTTAAGGAGAGGCTCGAAGCACGCCGCCATCCGGAAGGCGGTGAGGTGACGCCCAAGGTGTCAAGCCTGAGCGTCATTGCCGGGAGGCGGGATGAAGCCGAGGTGGAATCCGGACCGCCCGCCGCGCTAGAGCAACCGCAGAAATCAAACCGCATGACGACACCGCTCGCCACCGCAAAGGCTGCGATCCACACGTTGCTTGTCGAGAGGCACGCCGACGAGATCGACATCACCGACCGCGAAGGCGTTCGATCGCGAATTACGAGCCTGGCCGAGGAGTACGTCAAGAATGCAGGGATTGCCCTCAACCGGCTCGACTACGGCCATCTGATCGAAGCGCTTCTCGATGAGGTCTTGGGGCTCGGACCGCTCCAGGCCTTGCTCGAGGACCCTGCCACCACCGAGATCATGATCAACCACCCGCACCAGATCTACGTCGAGCGGAGCGGTCGCGTCAGCCTGAGCCCGGTGGTTTTCGAAAGTGCGGCCCAGCTGCGGCAGGTGATCGACCGCATCGTCAGCACCGTCGGCAGGCGAGTCGATGAGAGCTCGCCGATGTGTGATGCAAGGCTGCGCGACGGGTCGCGGGTAAACGTCGTGCTGCCCCCACTCGCGATCGACGGCCCGTGCATGACCATCCGCAAGTTTTCGCGAGACAAGCTGCGTCCCGCGGACCTCCTCGCGATTGGAAGCGCCAGCCCTGAGATGATGCAGTTCCTTCGCGCCGCCGTCCGCAGCCGGCTCAGCATCCTGGTCTCGGGCGGCACCTCATCGGGCAAGACCACCCTCCTTAACATCCTTTCAGGCTTCATCCCGTCAGACGAGCGAATCGTCACCGTGGAGGACTCCGCTGAGCTGCAGCTCCGTCAGGACCACGTGATCAGGCTCGAGTCAAGGCCACCCAACGTGGAGGGCAAGGGGGCGATCGAGATTCGAGATCTGGTGCGCAACGCGCTGCGCATGCGACCCGACCGGATCATCGTCGGCGAGTGTCGCGGCGGTGAAGCCCTCGACATGCTGCAGGCGATGAACACGGGGCACGAGGGCTCGATGAGCACCATCCATGCGAACAGCCCATACGACGCGTTCGGGCGGCTGGAGACGATGGTTCTCATGGCGGGCGCCGACCTGCCGGCTCGCGCCATCCAGAAACAGATCGCGTCGGCGATCGACGTCGTCGTGCAAGCCGAACGGGTGCGGGGCGGCTCTCGCAAGATCGTGAGCGTCGCCGAGGTCACAGGCCTGGCGAATGGCGAGACTCAGTTCCAGGAGCTGTTCCATTTCCGGCTGACCGGAGTCGACCCCGACGGCAATGCGAATGGCTTTCACACCGCAACCGGAAACCGGTCCATCCACATGGACCACTTCGCCGAGCGTGGCGAGAGCCTGCCCGCCTCTGTCTTCGAGGTCGCGCCGCAGGCGGTTGCGGCCGGGGCGACCTGACATGGGTGGAATCTTCATCATCTCGCTGGTCGCGGCCGTCGGCGTCTTGCTCGCATCGATTGCGGTCGCCATTCCCGCCGCGCAATCCAATCGCGAGCTCACACCCTGGGAGGCTGCCGAGCCGCCTCGCTCGACGCTGCGGAGTCGAATCAACCGGCCATTCCAGGCCCTGGCTGAGCGGTCAAACCGCCAACGGCGCCTCAACGGAGGCATGACCCTCGCCGAGCAGCTGGCGCGCGCCGATCTCAAGCTGCGGACGTCCGAGTTCGTGCTGATCCAGGTCGGATTCCTTGCGGTCGGCGCCCTGTTCGCGTTGTGGCGATTCGGTTTCGCGCCGCAGTTCGTGCTCGCCGGGGTGCTCGCCTACCTGGCGCCCATGCGGTACATCAAATGGCGACAACGGCGCCGGCTGAAGGCGTTCAACTCGCGGCTTCCCGACACGCTCAGCCTGCTTTCCAACGCGATGAAGGCTGGATTGTCCCTGCCACAGGCGATCGAGTCGGTGGCGCACACCGCGTCGCCTCCGATCTCCGAGGAGCTGGCTCGGGTCATCCGGGAGACGAAGCTGGGGACCGCGATTCCCGCGGCGCTCGAGAACATGGTCCGCCGGGTCGGCAGCGACGACCTCGACCTGATCGTCACGGCGATCTCCATTCAGTCGTCGATCGGGGGCAACCTGGCGAGAATCCTCGACGGTATCTCGCACACTATCAGGCAGCGGGTCCAGATCAAATCTCAGATCGGCGCCATGACTGCACAGATGCGTGCATCGGGTTGGATCATCACGCTCCTGCCATTCATCGTGGCGGCGGTCCTCAACATCATCACGCCGAGTTATTTCCGGTTGATGTTCACCGAGCCTGCCGGGCGCGTTCTTCTCGTCCTGGCGGGGATCTCCATCTTCATCGGCAACTTCTTTGTCCGCCGTATCACGAACTTCAAGGTCTAGGCGATGGCGGTGCTTTACCTGGCGGCGCTGCTCGGTCTGGTGGCTGCGGTCGGGGTCTTCACCACTGTCTTGAGCGTGATGCCCCGGAGCCCGAGCAACGCCGACCTCGTGGAGGGACGGCTGCGTGTCTACGAGACCGGGCTGCCGATGACCGTTTCAGAGATCGAGCTGCGCCAGCCTTTTCGCGAGCGTGTTGTTCTACCGACGCTGAAGCGGCTGGGCCGCCTGTTCGAGCAGACGATCCCCGAAAAGGCGCGGCACGAGATACACATCATGCTGCAGGTCGCAGGCCGGCCAGGCGGCCTGGCAACCGGAGACTTCATCGCGGTCCGTTACGTGCTGACCGGCGCCCTCTGCAGCCTTGCCATCGTCATCGGCGCGCTCGCGCAGAACCGGGTCTTGCTTGCAGTTGGCGCGGCATTTGGAGCAGTTATCGGCCTCTACGGCCCAATGTTGTGGCTGCGCATGCGCCTCAACCGCCGGCGCTTCGAGATCCAGATCGAGCTTCCGGACGTCATCGACGTGCTGGTGGTGTGCGTCGAAGCCGGCCTCACCTTCGAGGCCGCGATGGAAAAGATCGTCGAAAAGTACGAGCACGCGCTGGCGGACGAGTTCGGCCGTGTCATGCAGGAGGTCCGGCTAGGCAGGCCGAGACTGGATGCCCTGAACGATTTGGGCCAGCGAACGGGCGTCGAAGAGCTGAACAACTTCGTCCAGGCGATCATCCAATCGGAGCAGCTCGGGTCGGGCATCGGGCGAATCCTCCGTATCCAGTCCGACGAGATGCGGATGAAGCGCCTCGTCACCGCGCAGGAGCGCGGTGCAAAGGCGTCTCTCAAGATGCTGCTCCCGATGCTCGGATGCATCTTTCCCACCCTGTGGGTGATCCTGCTTGGCCCCGCCGCGCTGCTCGCCATGCGCTTTTTGCGAGGCGGTTGAGCGGTGGTCGCGACCACAGGCTCCCGCCAGCGCGGGCAATCGACCGTCGAGTTCGGAGCTTCTGCGCTCGTCCTGATCCTTCTCCTGTTCGGCCTGATCGACCTGGGCCGGGTCTTCTACTTCGACGTGGGTCTCATGGGAGCCGTTCGTGAGGGCGCTCGCGAGGCCAGCTGGTTCGACGCGGGCACGGGCACGAACCCATTTCTCTACGACACAGACGGCTGGTCAGGCCAGCCGTGCGGGGACACCAATCCACGTCCTGGGATCAAGGAGTCGATCGATTGCAACCTGTCGAAATCGGGCTTGCCGGTCTCGGTCCTCCAGAATTCGACCACCACCTGTCCGGCGCCCAGTGACGGGAATGTCCAGTACAACCCTCCGTACGCCGACGACACTTATCCGGCCGCGCTGAACCAGCCAAGCCTGTTCATCTGCTATGCCGCCACGCCTGGCCTCGATTTGACGGCGGCGCCGACCGACAACAGCTACAAGGGCTCCGACGTGAATGTGATTCTCGTCATGAGCTTCGGATTCGCCTCTGGATTTCTCCAGGGCGTACTTGGCAACTCGATCCACATCGTCGCGAACGCGCACATGACGGTAGGCGGCTACTGACCTTGAGCAATGCAAGACGGCGCCTGCCCAACCTGCAGAGCTCGCAGGGGATCGTCGAATTCGCGCTCATCGCACCGATCCTCCTGATCCTGTTGTTCGGCATCGTCGATTTCGGCCGCCTCATCTTCGTCTACGCGACGCTCAACCAGGCGGTGAACGAGGGAGCGCGAACAGCTATCCGATCATCGCCGCTGTTGCCGACCAACATCGATGTGGAAACGGCAGTCAAGCAGCACGCAGTCGCGGTTTCCCTGGCCAACCCCTGTCCCAACGGACCGGTCACGTCAACGCTGCCGCCGGCGAACCAGGGCTGGATCTACATCACCGAGCCCAATCCACCTTCTAGCGCCGAGCCGTTGTCGCCCTCGCTGGAGGACGCTCCAGGCGGCCAGATGTGGGCGCAGATCAGCGGGAGCTGCAGCGCCACGAACCCAGCGCACGATCACGCTGCACTCCAGGTCACGATTCGCTACAACTTCGTGCCGATCACGCCGCTGATCCAGCAGCTGACGGCCAACCACATCATCATCAGCGCCGCGGCCACCTACAAGACCGAGTACTGAGGTGGGCTCAACCCGTCGACGCGGACAGCGAGGCCAGGCCATCGTTCTGATCGCCTTGATCATTTCGGTGTTGTTGGGCTTCCTGGGGTTGTCCATCGACGGAGGCCGGGCATTTCTGGACCGGCGCCAGATGCAAGCGTCGGTCGACGCCTCCGCGCTCGCCGCGGCCTTCAACTACATGAACAACTCTGACTACAGCCAGGCGGAGCTGGCGGCCACCAACGAGTACGCCAACAACGAACGCCTCTACATGGCGCCGAGCTGCAGTGGGTATGGAGGCCTGACGGTGACGTGCACGTTCAGCGATCCCACCAGTCATTCGCTTGTGATCACGGTCGCGAACCGCTCGATCGCCGGCGTGACGTTCACGGCCACGGCGGTTCATTCCATCGGCGTCACGGTGATGCAGGTGCTGGGATTCGGATCCACCATCCCGGTCGGCGCTACGGCAACCGCTCTGGCCCGCAGAACCGGCACCAACGGGGCTGCGATCCAGACCCTGAGCCCCGGCAGCTGCAACGGGGCGTCCGCGTCACTGACGTTCCAGGGCAGCTCGACCACGACGGTGACGGGGGATGTCTGGTCGAACGGAAGCATCTTCGACAACAGCGCCTCCGCCGGCGGGGCCGTCAACGGCAACGTCGTCGACGTGTGCGGGGCGCCGCCGGCGCTGAACACCCCGAGTCCGTGGACTGTCAGCGGAGCCCAGGTCAATGGCTGGAACATGCCGGACCCGGGCTACCTGTCGCCGCCCATCAACTCCACCAGCCGCTCCTGGAACGGGACCAGCGGCAGCGTGGAGCGCCCAGGGACTTACACGGTCGATCCAAGTCTTGCCGGCGGGGCCGGCTGTTACTTCCTGGCTGGAGGGGTCTATGACTTCAAAGCAGGTTTCAGCCAGAACGGCGGCTTCGTCAGCAACGAGCTGAGGCCACCCGACGAGCCCAACATGGCTGCCGCCGGGCAGCCGAACATGACCACGCTCCGCAGCGACCTGACCGGTGCAAGGCAAACGTCGATCGCCGTCAACGCGTTACCAGGTCCCGTGCCACAAGGGTCTCTGGTGTCGCTGTGGGGCGGCGGCCAGGCGCAGACGTTCACTGTCGCCGCCAACGCCGCCACCGGTGCGACCACCCTCAGCATCAATCGGCAGGACGTGGTGGGAACGATCCCGACCGGGTCGGAGCTCACGATCCGGGCGGTGAAGCAGTTCTGGGATCTCAGCGGCACCTGCAGCAGTTCGTTCACGCTGACTCCGACAGGGACCACCGGCTTTGGCGCCGGCACCTATTCGGTCGAGGTCACCGCGGTGCGGTGGGAGGCCAACGGCGTGTCGTCCTGCACCGGGCCGATCTCGCCGACGTGCTACATCCGGGAGAGCGCCCCCTCGATGTGCAAGACGGTCACGTTGGGAGCCAGCGGCAACGTCAGGGTGGCGGTCACGACAGAGCTCGGGGCCACCGACTTCAACGTGTACCTCGCTCCAAACGGAACCTGCTCCGGCCTCACCTACTGCGACCATACGAACGGCGGTTCCAGCGTGACCATCAACACGTGTCCGACAGGCCAGCCGGGCCCACCGGATTGGGAAGGGCTGCCGCTCGCGAGCGGGCTCCCCAACGCAGATCCCCCTGCCGCCGCGCCGCCGCGCGGGGACCTGGCCAACGAGAACCACTGCGTCGACCCGACGAGCGGAAGCAACGCCAGCTGTCCGAGCGCCTTCGTGCCTGGTGCAGTGGTCTTCTACCTTCCGAGCGGCGGATGCCTGGACCTGCACGCAACCGGGGACATCTACATCTACAGCGGATACCAGTACCAGCGCGTGGTGCTGTTCTTGCCGGGCCCTGAGCAATCCCCCCAGCCCAACACCTGCACCACCAACAAGGTCAACGGCGGCGCCTTGACCAGCCTCATCGGAATCTTCTACATGCCGGCAGCAACCGTCACCATCAACGGAGGCAGCGTGTACCAGGCAACCATCGCAGGCGGCGTGATCGCGTGGACCGCAACCATCACCGGCAACGGAAATCTGGCCATCCTCGCGGACCCGAGCCTGCGAGCCTGGCCATCGGCGGTGCGCCTGATCCAATGAGCCAGGCCTTACTCCAACCCGCCTTGCAGGCCGATTACTCGCGCCTCGGGCCCCTCGCCGAGCTCATGTCCGACCAACACGTCACAGAGGTCATGGTGATGGGCACCCGCGACATCTACGTCGAGGTCGACGGCAAGATCCTGCTGACCCCGATCAGTTTCACCAGCGACGACGAGCTCATGTCCGTCATCCGTTACATCGTGGAATCGGTGGGAAGGCGCGTCGATAACGAGAATCCACTTTGCGACGCGCGTTTGGCGGATGGATCACGCGTGCACGTGGCAATCCCGCCCGTTGCAGTCGATGGTCCGCTCCTCAACATCCGCAAGTTTGTGCGCGGGCCGCTCGACATGGCGGATCTCATCCGCCTCGGCAGCTGCAGCGAGAGCGCGTTCGGCTTCTTGAAGGCTTGCGTGCTGGCGCGCACCAACATCGTCGTCAGCGGAGGCACGGGCAGCGGCAAGACCACCTTGCTCAACGTGCTCTCGGGCTACGTGCCCGACGACGAGCGCATCGTCACCATCGAGGACGCGGCTGAGCTCCAGCTTCGCCAGCGCCATGTGGCCCGGCTCGAAGCCCGCCCTGGCGGGCCTGACGGCAAGGCAGTCACCATCCGCGACCTGGTCACGTCATCGCTCCGGATGCGGCCGGATCGGCTTGTCGTGGGCGAGGTCCGCGGGCCCGAGGCGCTCGACATGCTGCAGGCCATGAACACCGGGCACGACGGATCCATGACGACCCTTCACGCCAACAAGCCGCGTGACGTGCTGGCGAGAATCGAAACGCTTGTCTTGATGGCAGGCTATGACCTGCCGGTGCGCGCGATCCGGGCGCAGATCACGAGCGCCATCAACGTCATCGTGCATCTCGAGCGGCTGCGAGACGGCAGCAGAAAGGTGGTGCAGATCAGCGAGGTGACCGGGATGGAGGAGGACGTGATCACGATGCAAGACGTCTTCCGGTTCATCCGGACTGGGCTGGACGCCCAGGGTCGGGTCGTCGGCCGGTTCACCGCAGCCGGAATCCGGCCCCGCGTCCTGGATCAGCTCGAGGATCGCGGCCTTGAAATCCCCCGTGAGATCGCCCCGTTATTTCACGAATCCGTTCCGTCAGCACAGTAACCGACCACGAGAAAGGAGGAGGCAGATGGCAGTCAAGGTGGAGCAGCAGAGGGCTCAGCCCCGACGCGGCGAATCGGAACGTCGGGCGGGTGATCGAAGATCGACCACGGATCGGCGTCAGACGGTCGTGGAGGTTGCGGTCGAGCGAAGGGTCGAGGGCCGGCGGTTTGTCGAGCGGCGGGAGGAGATGC
>VBGP01000172.1 GCA_005880795.1 Chloroflexota bacterium
GACGTCGACGCCTACATCGCGGCCGCACCCGCGGCTGTACAACCGCAGCTGCGGAAGCTTCGCGCAATGATCCGAGCGGAGGCTCCGCACGCCACCGAAAAGATCAGCTACGGAATCCCGTTCTATGAATACGGGGACAAGCCCAACACATTCCAGTCGCGGCTCATTTATTTCGCCGCCCAGAAGAATCACATTGCCGTGTACCCCGCCGGCGAAGCGCAAGGGCTCGAGCAATACCTGACCGAGAGGTCGACCCTTCGCTTTCCGATGGACAAGCCGCTGCCGATGGCGAAGATCAGGGCGCTGGTAAGGACTCGCGTCTCGGAGCGGGACGCCGGCGCGAAGGCGAAACCGATTGGGGCAGGCGCGCGCCGTTCCAGGAGCACCCAATCAAAGCCTTGACCTACAGCTGCCGCATCTCCGCGCGATGAAGGCGGCGCTGACCTCCGCGAGAGCGCTCGGTGACGGACAGGCCGATTAGCAGTCGAACACCGACCAGCAGATCTCGTTTCGCAACCGCTGATCCTCCAGGACGAGTCCGCGAATCGCATCGGGGAGCTGTTCGCGCTGCCAACGGCACTCGAGCCGGCCGGCGCTCGCACCCTCGCGTCCGGGGGCCGCCGCGCGCACCGCCTTGATCGCGTACGCCGCAGCACCAAGCTCGTGTGCGGCGACATGCGCGACCGCTGCAGCCTGGCCGGCAGCATATGCGGCATTTCGAGCGGCTCCGCTCAGCTCTCTTGCTGCAGCTTGGGCATGGCCAGCCGAATCGCGGGCCTGAGACATCTTGATCTCGCCGCGCACCCATGACCGAGTCTGCTCGATCGCCAGGCGGGGCCGCGGGTCCGACGACTGCACCGACTCGAAGAGGTGCAGAACGTGCTCTGCGCACGCGGCCGCCCACAAAGCCAGGAGCCGATGGTCGGAATCCGTGAGCGTCCCCCCGCGACGGATGGTGATGAAGCGGGGGTCGCGGTCTTTGGGGAGGATCATGGTTGCACCCTGCTTGTTGCATCTGCCCAACGGCTTGCGTTACCGGCGGCCTGGCCCGAGCTTCGAATCGCCAACATTCGTGACACCGCCTGATTACTTCCGCTTGTAGACGTGGAGCACGGTGCCGTTGTCGAATGTCTGTGCCTCGATCAGTTGAAGATGCAACGGCTCGGGTAGGTCGCGAAACATCGGCAGGCCGCTCCCGAACGCCGCGGGGTGAATCACCAGCACGTATTCGTCGATCAGTCCTGATCTCGAAAGCGACTGGGCGAAGCTGGCGCCGCCCCAGGCGATGATCTCACCCCCGGGTTGACGCCGGAGGGTCGCGATCTCGTCTGCGAGATCACCGCGTGCGATCGACGATTTCGCCCATGTCGCCTTGTCGAGCGTGTTCGAGAACACAACCTTCGGGATCTCGTTCATCGGGGCGGCGTAGTCATCGGTCGAAGTTGGCCAGTGCCCCGCCATCTCCTCGTAGGTCACCCGCCCCATGATGTGCGTTCCGGCCCGACGTATGCGATCGAGTTTCCAGCGCTTCAGCTGGTCAGGTTCAGGGAACCCGCCAGCGTGCCCATGTGGCCCCGCAACAAACCCGTCTACCGAAACGCTCATCATCAGAACCACTTTTCGCACGTGAATCTCCTTTGCTGTTTTGTTGCGCATGGGGGCAACACTCGTAGTCGGTCGGAGCGTATGACCAAGACACTCGCGACTAATACTCTTTGACTGCTGGATCGGGCAGAACTCACCGGTAGCGACGGGTAGGCGCCGCCCTCGTCTTCGACCACCACTTCGAGCTTGAGCCCCACGAGGCACGCGCCGAGCAAGCGTCACAAGTGCGAAACCCTGGGTCGCATTCCTCTCAACGGTCCGTTCAGCGAGTCAGTCGCATCAGCGCCCGTCGACCGATGACAGTCCGCGGGATATGCCTGCCGTAGTTACTCGTTTGGTTCAGGAAGCCAGCAAGCGCAATCGCCAAGGTGACAGCAATCGGGGGGAGCATGCTGGACCAGGACCGCTTCCAACCGCTCCAGCTTGCGAACGACTGAGCGCAGCCGAGCGATACTCGCCCGAGTCTCGGTGATCTTCGATGCCACCGCACCGCGAAGCGTCGAGGCTTCGACGTCTCGCCTGGCGCGAGGCGATTCGATCAGGAGCTTGATCTCGGCTAGCGTCAATCCCAGCGACTGCGCTCGCTTGAGAAACCGGAGGCGGTGTTCGGCTCGAGGGCCGTAGACGCGATACCCGGAGGCTGTTCGGTCGTCGGGCTGAAGAAGGCCCTCGGTCTCATAGAAGCGAAGTGCGGACGAATTCAGACCAGTTTCCGCCGCGAGCTGACCGATAGATCGCCTTTGTGCGGTCATCACCAACCATCAACGCTTTACCGCCGCGGCAGAATGTCTATTCCTCGACGCGATCGACGACCCACATAGATCTGATCGCCGATTCTCCAGCCCCCGGTGACGTCATCGTCACGACCGGGCCGTCCAGCACGAAGGTAATCCAGCGGCAGCAGTCGCGCTCGATGTCTATGAGCTGCCTGAGCGCGTCGGCGCTGCCGGGATGTACCGAAAGGCGAAGGCCGCCCGGAACTTCGTCGCGCGAGACAAGCGACAGCCGGAACAGCTTCTGCCAGGCGTTCCTGGTCTCACGCAGATCGTCCTGGGTCAGAGTGCACGCGATCGCGTCCGAAGTTGCATCGTAGGTTTCCATATTGCCTCCCAGAGAAAGTTGCGCTTGTTGAAAGTTGCGCTTGTTGTCGGATGGGGATGAGGCTAGACCCTCAACCTAGGTTGAGAGTCAAGAGCACCAGGCGATATGGCTAAGTTCCCCAGGAATCACGCTTCCCTCAAAGTCGGATAGCTGATCACGCTCAGGCCACGGGCGCCGCGACGGCTCGCGTACCGGTGGTCGCTATCGGCTGGAAACCAAAGGGAATCGCCCGGCCTCAGGAACTGCTCCTGATCAATCGGGCCGATCTCGAGCGTGCCGCCGATACACAGGACGAACTCCTC
>VBGP01000173.1:0-1570 GCA_005880795.1 Chloroflexota bacterium
CCAAGGCCCCCGCCAATCGCCACAGCGTCTCCAGCGACGGATTACCCGCACCCGCCTCGATGGTCGAGAGGTTGGCCTTCGACACCCCGCTCTTTGCAGCCAGCGTGCCAAGTGACAACCGAGCCGCCTCACGATGGGCGCGGACTGAACGCCCCAACTGCTGCGCAGGACCCAGGGCGTGCGCACGCGACACCGCTCCGATCACGTCACCTACTATACTGAACGATCGGTCGCCCTGGCGAACAACGCTGACATTGCAGAGAAGCGAAAAGGTAGCAAGGAGGGAGCACTGTGGCTAAGTCCAAGCAGGTGATCTTCACCGATAAGGCAGTGAAACCAGTCGGACCGTACTCGCAGGCTGTACGTGCGGGCGACTTCCTGTTCATCTCCGGGACAGTACCGGTGGATCCCGTGACCGGCCAGGTCGTTGCTCGTGAGATCGCTGTCCAGACCCGGCAGGTCTTCGACAGCATCAAGGCGATTCTCACGGCCGTCGGCGCGACGATGGACGATCTGGTCAAGGTCACCATTCACCTGCATGACGCGAGCGACTGGCCGGCGATGAACGAGGTGTATCGCACCTATTTCACTAGCTACCTGCCTGCCCGAATGGCCTTTGAGGGTAAGCCGCCTCTTGATTACCTGGTAGACGTTGACGCCATCGCGTACCTACCCGCATAGGCCACGGCTGTTGTTTTCCCACGCAGAGTTCGATCATCACGAACAGGTTCTTTTCTGCCACGAGGAGCGGACCGGGCTTCGCGGGATAATCGCAGTCCACAGCACTGCGTTGGGGCCAGCAGCCGGCGGCTGTCGCATGTATCCCTACGCGACCATCGACGACGCCCTGACCGACGTGCTGCGCCTGTCAAAAGGGATGACCTACAAGAACGCCATTGCCGGGCTGCCGCTCGGCGGCGGCAAAAGCGTCATCGTCGCCGACCCTTCGCGGGCCGATAAGCCCGATCTGCTGCGCGCCTTCTCCAGACATGTGCAGGCGCTGGGCGGGCGCTATTGGACGGCGATCGATGTAGGCGTCGGGCCGGCCGACGCCGACATCCTGGCCGAGAACTGCGATTTCGTCTTCGCGCGCGCAAGCCAGTATCCAGACGGTTTCAATCCGTCGCTGTTCACCGCACTGGGTGGCTTCGTCGGCGTCCAGGCTGTGGCCGCCCATATCTGGAACCGGACCGATCTCAAGGGTCTGCGCGTGGCGATCCAGGGGCTCGGCGCGACGGGCCGTGATTTGGCGCGGCAGCTGCACGAGGCGGGCGCCAAACTCGTGGTCGCGGACGTGAAGGACGAAGCGGTCCGCGACGTCGTCGCCAGCTTCGCGGCCGAGGCCGTGGCACCGCAGGCGATCCATGCGCAGGATGTAGAAGTTTTTGCCCCCTGTGCGCTCGGCGGCGTCCTCAACGATGTGACCGTGCCGGAGATTCGGGCGCGCGCCGTCTGCGGCCTCGCAAACAACCAGCTCGCCGAACCTCGTCATGGCGAGGCGCTGCGCGAGCGTGGCATCACCTACGTCCCGGACTATGTTGTCAACGCTGGCGGCATGATGGGAGCCTCG
>VBGP01000173.1:1584-2945 GCA_005880795.1 Chloroflexota bacterium
AGCGCATCCTCGGCTTGCGCGAAACCATCCTATCCGTGCTGCGCGAGGCGGATGCCCAAGGCCGTCCCAGCTCCGATGTCGCTGATGAAATCGCCCGCGCCCGCATCACGGGAGCGCGGCGCGAGAGGGGCTGAGACACAACAAACACCAAGGAGGAAACCGATGCCAGCCTATGTCGTCGCCATGATGTCGATCCACGATCCGCTGACCTATCGCGAGTACACCGACCGCACCCCATCGACGGTGAAAAAGTATGGCGGCAAGTTCCTCACTCGCGGTGAGCCCGTCACGACCGTCGAGGGCGAGGAGTACAAGGACCGCATGGTCATCCTTCAGTTCCCAAGCATGGCTCAAGTTCAGGCTTGGTTTGCCGACCCCGCTTACCAGGAGGCGATGGCCTTCCGGCATGCCGCATCGACAATGCAGCTGCTCGTCGTGCAGGAGGGCGGGGCGAACACCGAAGACCCGAACCCCAATCTTTGAATGTCACAAAGCACGGACCTCGCTTGCCAGAACGTTGTGTCGCGTCGGACCTGATGGAGACGCTCAAGGACTCCTAGACAACTGGGACTTGGTCCGCTCGACTTTAGACGGGCTCACCGGTGTCCACGACGCCGAAGACAACCCGACGAAGTCAGGGGAATGACCTTACGGTCCTGACCTGTGCGCCGGCAGCGCACCGGCGTGGACAGCGCCTTTGATTTTCAACCCAGGTGCCTCACGGTCCTGGGGCCGTGCGCGTGCTGATATATCGGCTGTGCGAGAGCGCGAGTTCAATCGACGGTCCGCAATCCACCTTGGACGGGGCTGCCGCCACCTAGTTCCAAGAAACTCTGTGACCTCCCTGTGACACCCGCGCGCCAGACGGAGCAGGCGAAGACCTCGATTTGAATACGATTTTTGGTCGGGGGCCCGGGATTTGAACCCGGGGCCTCACGGTCCCGAACCGGCCTAATGTCGTGTCCTTCCGTATCCCAGCGGCTCCTCCAGTGTCCTCCTGTGCTTGATTGGCGCCTTGGTCGTGACCTTGCGTGTCCTCCCGTATCCTCCTGGTTCCGGAATTGCGTGACACGGCTGTGACCTCCGCGGTGGTCAGTGCCATCGCTAAAGGCGCTCATTTCTGGGTCAACCTCGGACAGACTGGCTCATGCGGCCAAGTCTTGCCATCGGTGTCTAGCTTCGCGGACCGAGGATGATCACCATTACAGTCCAGGCGCAGCCAGCCGAGGCCCCCGCATCCACGGTGCGCGGACCCGCGTCGGGGTTGTCGTGGGCGTGCATGACGCCGCTCCCATGCGGATCGCTGTCATTGGGTTGGGTAAAGTCCCCAGTTGCCTGGGTCTTGCCATCGCCGTCCCGTA
>VBGP01000174.1 GCA_005880795.1 Chloroflexota bacterium
CTGTGTGACTGAACCGACAAGCAGCACGAGTGGAAACGCGATCCACAGCACAATCGCTAGCAGGAGCGCGGATGCGACACTGGTGATGCCACCGATGCTCACGAGCCCGGCGACCACTGCCGCTACGACGAGGCTTTTGACCAGCTCGAGACCCATCAGCCATGGCGGGGGCCTGCGCGGCTGGGCTGCCGCCGCGGAGCTCAGGCGCCTTCGAGGTTCAGCCAGCGCAACGTAGAAACCGGCCGCGAACACAAACACGGCAATGCCGGCGACGACATCAGCGGCTAGGTTCAGATGCATCGTCGGTTCATCTTGCCCCGATTGGACCGGTGGTCGCCTCGGCCTGGCGCGCTTCGTGGGGCTGGTCGATCGCTCCCTTCACGCGTGAAGTTCACTGCGTCAGTTGTCCTTGTTGAGGACATCGCGCAGTTTGCGGGCGAAGGCTTCGGGTTGGCCGGGGTATCCGGACTCGCCGCCCATGAAGCCACCGTGATGGCTGGGGAACACCGTCGGCTGCTGACCAAGTAGTTCGGCGGTGGCCACCGACGCACGTCCGGTGACTGTGCCCATGGACTCCTCGCCCACGGCGATCACGATGCGGGTCGGCGCCGCGGCCAGCGCGGCAAAGTCGGGGCGATAGCTGGTAACTGCCGAGGAACGATCGGAGAGCAGCGGGTCGTCACGCGAGCCGTCGTCCTCGGTCGTCATCCCGTACTGGGCGGGATCCGGCGCGGGCCGGGCGAAGTAATCGTCGGTGAACTCCCCCCGCCACGACGTCATTGCGATGAAGGCCGCCATTCCGGCACCCGACCCCTTGGCCTCATACGCGTCCCGAACGCCGGCGCGGGCGCGCTCGGCCGCCTGCGCGTCCGGAAGCACTGTAAGGAGGGGCGGCTCGTGTGCCACCAGGCAGGTCACGTCGTTGGGGTATGCCACCACGAGCGCGAGCGCAGTAACCGCGCCGCCACTGCTCGCGAACATCTCGACAGGGCCGACGCCGAGAGCCTCGATGACGGCGTGCACATCGTCTGCCTGGACGGTGGGTGCGTTCTCGACCCGGCCGTCTTTGCGGATGCTGCGGCCGAGGCCGCGCGGGTCATAGGTGATCACGGTGCGGTCGGGGAAGTACGACGCCAATGTGCTGAAGCCGCTGGCGTCCATGGGCTGGGCGATCATGAACAGCGGTGGACGTCCGTCGGCGGTGGGCAGCGGGCCGCGGACGTCATAGACGATCTCGGACTCGGGGGTTACGAGCTTCTGTGTCTTCATATAGGAATAGACGCCTCCCGGGTTGAGAACTAATCGGAATCTACGCCGCCGCACATCGGCCGAGAAGCCGGGCGCACGCTTCGGGCATTGTGCGAACCTCTAAATAGCCTCGGTCATCAGATCATGCAGATCCGTGACACCCGATACGCACGAACACCAGACGGCGTTTACATCGCCTATCAGGTCGCGGGTGAGGGACCGATCGACCTTGCCTGGGGGTTTGATTTCACCGGCAATGTCGATCTGGCGTGGGAATGGCCACTGACCGGTCCGCTGTTGCGGGCCCTTGCCTCCTCCTTCCGGCTCATCCTTCATGACCGCCGCGGCACAGGACTTTCGAGCCGTAACGTGGCCGCACCCAACCTGGAGACGCGAGTGAGTGATCTGCGCCTCGTCCTGGACGAAGTTGGATCGCAGTGCCCGGTCCTCGGAGGCATCAATGAAGCCGGTGCTCCGAACGTGATGCTTGCCGCAACCGAGCCGCAACGTGTCCGCTCGATCGTTTGGCTGGAGCCGTTCCCTCGGGTGGTGTGGGCCCCGGACTTCCCGTGGGGCGTCAGCGACAACTACGTGGAACGCGAGGAACGCTCGCTCGATCTCTGGGGCACCAACCAATACGGAGAAGCCTGGGCAGAGGCGGAGGCGGCCGCAGGCCTGGCGCTCTCGCCGGAGCAGAGGCTGATGGCGGGCGTGATGAGCCGTCATACCGCCACACCGGACATGGCCCGCGAGCTCGACCACATTTGGTACGAGACCGATGTGCGAGCAGTTCTGCCTTCGGTTCAGGCGCCGACACTGCTGGTCCCCCGGAAACGATATCCACGCAAGGTGGATGTCGCCACGTACATGGCTTCGCTAATTCCTCATGCCACGGTCACACCGGTGTCCGGCGACTTCGGCCCCGATGACATCGACGAGGTTGTTGGGGTTCTCCATCCGTTTCTCGGCCTGGAACCTAGACCTCCGGAACTGGAGACTGTACTCGCTACCGTTCTGTTTACCGATATCGTCGGTTCCACGCAGAAGCAGGCCGCCCTTGGTGATCACGCCTGGAAAAAGCTCGTCGAGCACCACCATGGAATGGTGCGGGACGCGCTGACGCGCTGGCACGGGGTCGAGAACGATACTGCCGGCGACGGCTTCTACGCGACCTTTGACGGGCCCGCCCGCGCCATCCGCTGTGCGCTCGAGATCACCGAGCGTGTGCGGGAACTGGGGATCCAGATCCGCGCCGGAATCCATACAGGAGAGTGCGAACTGATCGATGGGAAGGCGGCCGGTCTCACCGTCTCGATTGGTGCTCGGGTCGCAGCGCATGCCGCTGCGAGCGAAGTCCTTGTCTCTCAAACGGTTAAGGATCTCGTCGCCGGGTCAGGCTTCTTGTACCAAGACCGCGGCCAGCGAAAACTGGCAGGCGTACCCGACCGCTGGCGGCTGTATCGCGTGGCGCTGTCAGACTCGCGTTCGTAGTCCGCGCAGCTGCGTAGTTTCGTCCTTGGCGTTTTCACATCGCCATGGATTCCGTAGGAATGGATCGCTTTGGACTCCCCGTTTGATTTCACGCGACGGCTAACGTGGCGTGCTCCCGCTCTGGCCTCACGCCAGCCTCGGAATGGTGGCGCCCAGCCACGAGGGGCCGGCTGCTCTCGAGCTCGGGATCGAAGTCAAGGGCCTCACGGTTACGAAATCGACCGGCTTGGTGTCCTATGGTGACCCCCTATAGCCGTCCGGTGCCGCGAATGAGTGATACGGCTGTGATACGGCAGGTGACGAAATTCGGGCTCGCGGATGGCTTTACCGGCGAGAGGATCAAGTTGTGAACCAATTGGTGGGCGCGTCGAGGTTTAGGCGAATCTTCGTATAGACGTCGATCTGCCTAGCCGACCAGCGGCAAGGAGAAGCGCAACGGCAAGGATTGTTGTCAGTGAGAACGTCTCGCTCGACGGAGTCATCCAGGACCCGGCGGGCGTCGAGGGCTTCAGCCGCGGCGGCTGGGTCGGTCTTATCGGCGGACAGGGTCGCGACGAGGCAGCCAAAGTTGCGCTCGACGAGGCGCTGGGCGCCAAGGCCTTTCTGCTGGGCCGGCGGAGCTACGAGTTCTTGGCCGCGCGGTGGCCATCCCGAAGTGGCCCGTTCGCGGACAGGTTGAACAGCTTTCCCAAGTACGTCGTTTCCTCGACTCTCGATGCTCCCGTCTGGAA
>VBGP01000175.1 GCA_005880795.1 Chloroflexota bacterium
CATCAGTCCGTCGTGAAACAGTTGCGGTCGGTGCTGTTCAGCGAAGTCATCCTGGCCGCGGCCAGTGTTCGCCCCAAGGGATGGATGAAGGTCGCGCTCGCTCCAGCGCTCGGCTGGTGGGCGCCCTACCTGGCACGCCACGCCACGGATCCTCTGCCGCCGACGATCCTGTATCTCGCCGTGACGCCGGTCGACATTCGTCTCTTCTCGAAGCCAGGGCTCTCCGCCCCGTTTGAGATCGGCCGCTGGAAGAGGGGCTCTTACCAGGCCTCGATTGCGGAGTCGGCGCTGAGCCTAAAGATCGACCTCGAGCTCGAGCGTCTCGGCCGCGTGCGTCTGTTTTCCGGGAAGGACGTCAGGCCGGTGGTCGACATGGTCCTGCAGGGCGCGGCCGGACCGGTCGCGCCGGCGACCTAAGTTCGAGCCTGGACCGACCCCGAGCGGCTCTCGCGATATTCGGCGCCGGCGCTGGCGAGAGCTTTGAAGAGTCGCCGAGCCCAGTCGTGCTTGGGAGCCAGCTCCTCGGGATGGCACTGGATGCCCACCACGAATCGATGGTCGTCGAGCTCGACGCCCTCGATCAATCCATCGTCTGACGTGGCGACAGCACGAAGTCCGGCGCCGAGATCGCGAATCGCCTGGTGGTGCAGGCTGTTGACCTGCACGTGTGTCACACCCAGGGCGCGAGCAAGCAAGCTCTTCGGCTCGATCTCAAGCCCATGCACCAGCGCATCCCGAGGCTCCCGATCGTGCGCAACTCGAGTGACACCTTCGACGTGGAGGTCCTGCCACAGCGTCCCCCCGCAAGCCACATTGAGCACCTGGATACCTCGGCAGATCGCCAACACGGGCATGCCATCGGCGATCGCCCATCGCAACAAAGTGAATTCCGCCTCGTCGAGCTCCGGCATCATGTATAGCCCGCAGTCGTCGCGCGCGACCGTACCGTAGCGTCGCGGCTCGACATCGGCGCCGCCCGGCAGGACCAGGGCGTCGAGCAGCTCGTAATGGAACCGAAGGCGCGAGACGTCGCGGAGAATCGGGATGGGCACGATGTCGCAGCCGGCGACCTCGAGCGAATCGAAATAGGTCCTGTTCAGCGCCAGCTTGGGTGGGAAGTCGCCGGTGCTGAACGGCCGCAGCGGGATGCCGGCGACGGTCACGACTTCGCCGCCCCCTCCCGGGCCGCGGCCCGCCTCTGTTCAATCAGCGGCAGCCGAGCCCGCGCACTCGCAAGGCGTTCCCTGGTCACCTCGCCCAGGGCCAGGCCCACCGCCTCGCCGAGCCCTGCCTCGACAACACCCAGCGGGTCGACGATCATGCTGCGCCCGCAGAAGCCGGCGCCGGTCATTCCAGCGCCCGCGACATACATCGTGTTCTCGATCGCGCGCGCCCGCACCATCACGTCCCAGTGTTCCTCTTTCAGCGGCCCCGCGACCCACGCCGCGGGAACAGCGAGGACCTCGGCACCCCGGTCCGCGGCGTCCTGGATGAAGGCGGGAAAACGGAGCTCGTAGCAGACCACCACCGCTGTCTTGAAGCCGTCGACGTCGATCAGCGGGATGTCCTCCGTGCCGGCGCGAAACCGATCCGACTCGCGCTCGCCGAACGCATCGTACAGGTGACGTTTGCGGTGCGTCCCGGCAAGGCCATGGCGCTTGTCGACGACGACCGCCGTGTTGCTGATCCGGTGGTCGCCCGGTATGGCCTCGAACATCCCGGCGACCAGGACGAGGTCGAAACGCGCGGCGAGCTTGCTCAGCCGGCT
>VBGP01000176.1 GCA_005880795.1 Chloroflexota bacterium
AGGAAGCGCCTCTGAGCCATTTCGATGATTCGATCGTGGTTTCGGCGGGCCTGCTCGCGGCGCAGGCTCGCGTCGTATGAGCGGCTCTTGACAGCCCGAGACTTTCGGCCCATACTCGCCATTGGTTCCAGTCTACTGGAATGAAATCGAGGTGGGAAGGCATGGAGCAATCTCTTGCGACGATCGATCGGTTGGTGCGCGCGACGAACCAACATGATCTCGAGGCCTTGACAGCGTGCTTTGCCGAGGACTACCAGAACGAGACTCCGGCACATCCAGCCCGAGGCTTTCGCGGCCGAGCTCAGGTGCGCCGGAATTGGGACCAGATCTTCGCGTTCGTCCCTGACATCCATGTCGAGGTCGTTCGGAGTGCCATCAAGACCGACACCGTCTGGACCGAGTGGGAGATGCGAGGAACACGGCGAGATGGGAAGCCCCACTGGTCACGCGGCGTCATCGTCTTCGGTGTTAGCGGCGACGCTATTCACTGGGCTCGCTTTTATGTCGAGCCGGTAGACGAGAGCGACCAGACGGTCGACGACGCCATCCGCGAGCAGGTGGTGCGGCAATGATCCTGGTCGCCGGGGGCACCGGCCACCTTGGGATCGAGCTGGTTCCTCTCCTGACTGCCCGAGGCATCCCTGTCCGGATCCTGACGCGCGATCCAGATCGCGCGCGCCAGCGTCTGGGCGAGACCCCGCAGTTCGCCAAGGGGGACGCGCGGAGTCCTAATACGCTGGAAGGGGCTCTGAAAGGCGTCGACACCGTGGTTTCGGCCATGACAGGGTTTGGACCCGGTGCTCCTGGCCCCAAGGCGGTAGATTACGAGGGCAACCTGAACCTCATCAGGGCGGCGGCGGCGGCAGACGTGCGGCGCTTTGTGCTCGTCTCAATACACGGCGTCACGGCCGACCACGCGATGGAGCTCTGGCGGATGAAGTATCGCGCCGAAGAAGCGCTTCGAGCCAGCCAGCTCGATTGGGTCATCGTGCGTCCAAACGCGTACATGGAGTTGTGGGCCGAGATTGTCGCTGGACCAATTTTCAAAGACGGCAAAGCTACTGTTTTCGGTCGCGGAGACAACCCCGTCAACTTCAACTCGGCCAAAGATGTTGCAAGTTTCGTCGCGTTGGCGCTCTTCGATCCCGACCTCAGCCGCACAATTCTTTCCATCGGCGGCCCGGAGAACCTGACCTTAAACCAGCTGGTTGGTCAGGCCGAGCGCGCGGCCGGCCGGAAGGCTGCTGTGAAACATGTTCCCTTGCCGATGATGCGGCTGATGTCGTTGGTGATGCGGCCTCTCAAGCCTGATGTTGCCGCGATGATTCAAGGCGGGATCGCATTCGACACCGTCGACATGACCTTTGACGCGGGCGACCTGCGCCGCCGCTTCCCTCAAATCGAGCTCACTCGCATGGCCGACGTGCTCGCCCGGCAGGGAGCCGCCACCACTACACCAACCTCAGCCGAGTTGTCGCACTAAGGCCGCCATGGACGGGCTTTTCTGAGCGAAAGTCGACTGTAAGTCGTCTGACAACGTCTGACGTTAGGCGTCGTAGTGCGGAGCCGCCCTCTATCAGACGGTGTCACAAGCTGTCGTTTCGTAGCCAAGTGCTCATCGGACCCCTCTCACGTGCAGGATCGCGAAGGCCCCGATGACGGCGCAGACGCCGGCGACCGCGTACAGCGCTCCGTAGCCTGTGCCGATCGCCAGGATGGCCGGCGCGATCGCTGGCGCAAGGGAAAAGGGGAGCGCGCTGGCGACGTTGAGCACGCCCAGATCTTTGGCGACCCTGTCTTGGTCAGGCAGCACATCGACGACGAGCGCGAAGTCGACTGCTACATACATTCCGAAACCGAGCCCGCCGATAGCCATGCCGACGAGGAACCCGTTGAAAGTGCTCGCGATAGCGATCACGAACATGGCGACGGCGTAGACGATCGACGCGGTGAAGACGAAGATCTTTCGGCGGCCGGTCCGGTCGGATAGCTTGCCGAATATGAGTGAAGCGGCGATAACCACGACGGAGCTGGTGAGCGTGCCGAGGAATATCTGTTGCGGCACATCGGCCCTTGTACTGCCGATCTTGTCCAGCAGGTAGTAGGCCTGGTAGGTGGCCAGGAAGGCGTAGGCCAGGATGAACATGAAGCGGCTGACAAAAGCCCAAGCGAAATCAGGGCTCTTCCGCGGTGCGACATAGAACGTTCGGGCGAATTCCCCCAGAGACCAGATTGGCCGGGCGGCTTTGGCAAGCCGGCGGTCCCTCAGCACCACGGCGAAAAGCAGGATGAAGAACCCTGCGATCCCGCAGGGCACCAGGAACGTGGCAAGTTGATTGCCACTGACCAGCCTCACCAGGAACGTGCCGGTCACCGCGGCGGTGGGCAGGCAGACTCCCAGGACACCAGAGACAATGCCGCGTTGAGCAGGCTGGACCTGGTCTGGCACCACTGCCACTTGAGCGGCCAGGAGTGCGTTGAAAAAGAGCTGAGCCATGCACCACCCGAGCAGGACGACCGGGATGTTGGGAGCCAAGGCGATAACCACGATTCCAACCGAACCGCCCACGAAGCCGATCACCATCCAGGGTCGCCGCATGCCGAGGCGCGATGATGTGCGGTCGCTCATCCTGCCGAAGAACGGATTGGCAATCATGGAGACGAAGGCGCCGACCCCAGCGACAAGCGCAAGGCTGTTCGGTGCCTCCTTGATCCCGACGAGCGAGTTGATCTTCAACGGCAGCGTGACAAGCAAGGGCGGTAGGAACAGCACGCTCGTGCTCGTGAACGCCAGCGCATAGAGAGCGATGAACCCCCAACCGACTCGGCGTTCCGTTGGGACCCCTAGCTCCGGCCCAGATTTCGCTGCCGTGACTTCCCCTCGCAAACCATCTCAACTATGGCGTTGAAAAGAGAAGGACC
>VBGP01000167.1 GCA_005880795.1 Chloroflexota bacterium
CTGAACGGGCGACCTATCTGGACTCGTCCGCGATCGTCAAGCTCGCAGTCGCAGAGAAAGAGTCTGCGGCTCTCCGCCGGTACCTGCGCCGCCGAGCGCCACTGGTCGTAAGCGCACTCGCGCGGACCGAGGTCGCCAGGGCTCTATTACCGCTAGGTCCGGCGGCGGTACAAAGGGGTCATGACGTGCTCAACCGCGTTGAGCTGATCCGGGTCAGCGACCGCATCCTCATGAACGCCGGATCACTGCTGCCGGCCCAACTTCGTTCGCTGGACGCCATTCACCTCGCCACGATGCGGCAGCTCGGTGGCAGCCTTCGCAGAGTCGTTACCTATGACAGCCGGATGGCGGCGGCCGTTTCGGCGATGGGAATGACGACGGTCGCGCCTGCGTGATCGAGCAAGCGCAAGCGAGGGCCGTTACGCCATGGGTCACC
>VBGP01000168.1 GCA_005880795.1 Chloroflexota bacterium
TGACCTCGGCATGTTGGTTGAGGTGTGTATACATGCTCGAAACGTGAGCCTGGAGCAGCGCGACCAGGTCGGGGGCGTCGGATTCAGTCGTGGTGCGCACTCCGCCATCAATCGTTTCGACGGTTCGCCTTAGCTCGGTGTGGCGATCAAAGAGTTCCATGTAGCTGCTCATGTCGGCCTGGGTCGCGCTGCCCATCATTCCCGACCCCGACCCCATCATCCCGCCGCCGCCGATGGACTTCAGAACATCTCGCAGCAGGTAGCCACCGGCAAGACCCAGACCGAGCACGGCTCCGCCGGCACCCAACAGACCGAGCGCTGCGCGCCGTGTGATTCCAGTCATGGACCGGTCAGTCACCCGCCTGATCCTGAATCATTACAGGCTGACATAGCAGCGCAGGCAATGGCAGATTACGCTTCGGGCATGGCTGTCCGTCCGGCTCGCGATTTCCGCGAGCCGAAGGCGATCGAGCTGCTTGCCTTTGCGTACGCTTTGGGCGTCGCCGGCACTTTGTGGGACTGGCGGGAGCACCTCCTCGGTCCAGGCACCCAGCCCCCACACCTTGTTATCGACCTGGGCGGCCTGCTGGTCATCTCCGCGCTGGCATTCAGTGGCAGGATCGATCTCCGCTCGCGAACGTTCATCGCCCTGTACGTGCTTTTGGTACTGGTCGTGGTGGTCGCCTTCGGCCCTTTCGTTCTCATGATGGCCGCTCCCAGGAGTGCTTTGATGGCGAGCCTGATGCACTCGATGATGTCGAGTGGAGCCCTACTTGTGTACCTGCCGCTAGTGTTGCTCGCCAGTTGGAGCGCCTGGAGATGGCTGATACAAGAGCCTCTCAATTGGTGGCGGTTAGCAGCAGCGCTTGGAATCGTGGTGGTCGCCATCGCAACGGTGTGGGACCTGTATTGGCATCAGACGCACCCGATGGAGCTGCGGACATCAATGGCCGGACTGCCGCCGCATCAAGCGATACTTGCCGGTTTTCTGATCGGACTTATCGGCGCCGGTTGGGGAGTTGCCGTCGGCATCAACCGTGCTGGCTTCCGAGCTCACACAGCCGAGGGCAGGATCGAGAACGCGGCGTCCAAATCGAAGTAGGGTCGATCAGATGCGCACCTCGCGCGGCTGCAGCACGAAGGTAGGGGTTGAA
This sequence comes from Chloroflexota bacterium, assembly GCA_005880795.1. Taxonomy (GTDB): domain Bacteria; phylum Chloroflexota; class Dormibacteria; order Dormibacterales; family Dormibacteraceae; genus 40CM-4-65-16. The sequence goes on from VBGP01000168.1 coordinate 1,155, forward strand.
TGAATGCGATAACGGTATTTGGCGTCCTGGCGCTGACCTTCATGATGGCGATGTATTCGCTCGAGGGGCGCCATCGGCGCTTCACATTGGCCTTTGCATTCGGCTGTTTGCTGTCCAGCGCATACGGCTTCCTGATCGGCGCCTGGCCTTTTGGTGTCGTGGAGATCATCTGGTGCGCGGTTGCCTTGCGGAAGTTTCAATCGCGACGCATCAACCAAGCTTCAAACTGAAGCATTAAGACAATGCTCGGACTGCTCGCGGCATCGTCTCGCGCATCCGGACCGCGACGACAATTCCCGATAAGCCTGTAAGGCAGGCGACGGTGATGATCGCGGCGGGAAAGCCTGCAGCGTCCGCGATGACGCCGGCCACGATCGCCCCGGCCGCGTATCCGCTATCGCGCCAGAACCGGTAGATGCCGACTGAGGTCGCTCGCTCGTGGGGCCGCGCAGTGTCGCTTACAACCGCGAGCAAGGTCGGATAGACCATCGCGGTGCCGACGCCCAGCAAGACGCTTTCTCCAATCCACCAGGCGAAACCGGGCGCGATCACGAATCCCGCAATCGCGAACGCCTGGAGCAGCATCCCCGCGACGATCAATGACTTGCGACCGACGTGGTCGCTGATCCAGCCGGTCCCCAGCTGCCCAGCTCCCCAGATGAGCGGATAGGTTGACGCGAGCAGTCCAATCTCGCGAATCCCAAGTCCGTGGGCCGCGAAGAAGAGCGGCAACAGCGCCCACGCCATGCCGTCATTGAGGTTGTTGACCAGGCCTGCCTGGCAGGCGCTCGACATCGTGCGGTCACGGAAGCTGACCTCGGTGGCCAGTGTGCGCAGCGATTGTGTCCCCCCTGCGCCTGCGGACTCGAGCTCCATGTGGCGCGAGGTGTCGCGCGTAAACACGGACAGCAGAAGGCCGCACGCAGCAAGGCCCTCCGCCAATAGATAAGGACCCGGTCGGATGCCGTAATTCGCAGCGAGGAATCCGGCCACCGCGGCCGCGGCCGACAGCGCCAGGTAACCGGAGGCTTCGTTAAGGCCGAGCGCGAAGCCCCGCCGCCGTGGTCCGACGAGGTCGATCTTCATGTTGACCGT
>VBGP01000026.1 GCA_005880795.1 Chloroflexota bacterium
GCCTCAACTCGTTCAAGGCGGCCGGCGACATCATCCTGTTCGGAGCATTCATCGGCGGCAAGCAGGTGAACTTTGAAAACCAGGCGGGTGGTCACGGCGCGATCGGCGGCGAACAGCTGCACCCGTTCCTGCTCGCGAAACGGGAATGGGGTGTCGACACATCCCTTGTGGAGGGCGCCCACGAGCTGCACCCGATCCTGAGCCGCCTACGCGACGACCTGATCGGGGTAGGTCCTCTCCTGCGACCAATCACCTGAGGGCACTCGGCGGGCCGGCTCGCCATAGGTGGGCGGCCTGGACGACGACCACCGCCAGCAGCACGAGGACCCCACCCAGTGCCTGGAGGATTGAAAATCGATCGCCAAGAATGGCGATGGCAAGCGACACGGTCACGACGGGCTCGAGCGTGCTGAGCAGGGCGGCGCGCGCGGCGCCGATGCGCGGCAAACCGGCCAGGAACAAAGAGATCGCGACCATCGTCGGGACGACCGCGATGCCCACGCTCACTGCCCAAGCGCCGGTGGTGTGGGGCAGGCCCAGGCGGCCTTCGACCCCGGCCACCACGCACAGCACGATCGCGGTGGCGGACATCATCGTGGCGCTCGCGGCGACCGGCGGGACAGAGCTCATCGCACGCTCGCCGAGAAGGATGAATGCGGTGTAACAGAGCGGGGCCGCAAAAGCGAAGATGAGCCCAGATGCGAACTGGAACTGCGCCCCACCGACGAGCATCCCAACCCCGACGAAGCTGAGGGCCAGCGCGGCACCATGCCATATCGAGATCCTGCGGCGAAGGAAAAGCCACCCGGCGATCACGACCAGGCTCGGGTAGATGTAGACGAGGAGCACGCATAACGAGGCCGGAAGCGTGCGCAGGGCGTAGAAGTAAGTCAGCGCCTGGGCCGGATAAAGAACTCCACCCAACGCCAGGAGGCCGACCGTCTTCCGGCGCGGCAACCGGAGCGGGCTCTGGCCAACCACGAACGACAGCACCCACATCCCGATTGCCGCGAGCACGAATCGGAAGGCGAGCAGCTGCTCTGTGCCCAGGCCGGCCGAGTAAGCCAGCTTGGCGAAGATCGAAAGGGTGCCGAAGGCGACCGCCGAGCCGAGCACCATCGCCGTGCCGGCCCAGTCCGCCTGGCGGGCCGGAGCGGCGGTCGTATCTACGGCCAGAACTCGTGGCCCAGGAGCATGCCGATCACGACCGCGAGCGCGTAGGTCACGCGCGGGAATCGCCGGACGGCCGCTCTCACGTTGTTGCTGATCGGGTCGCGACCCGCGCGCAAGGCGATCGACTCTTCGAGCATCAGCAGGAACGCGACCAATGCAAATGCGGTCGCGATGAGGGAGATGACGGCCTCGGGTGTGATCGTCACGGCTTCATGCCCTGCGGCGACGTCCGGCCCCACGCCGGGCCCCACAGGAAATGCCCGAGCAGGATGCCGATCACGACGGCGATGACGAACGCTGCACCCGGATACGAGTGAACTGACGAGCGGATGTAGCTGCTGATCGGCGTGTGGTTCGTGAGCAGAGCCCAGCTCTCGAAGGCTAGGAGAAGCGTGATCACGCCGAACAGCGCGGTGACGGTCCAGGAAAAAATGTTGCCGATCACCAGCGGGTCACCACCACCTTCTTGCGCGTATAGAAATCGATTCCGTCGGTCCCGTGCACGTGAAGGTCTCCGAAGAACGAGCCCTTCCATCCACTGAATGGAAAGAACGCAAATGGCTGGGCGACGGGCACGTTGATACCCGTCATGCCTGATTCGACTCGCTCCCGAAACTCGCGACCTGCCCGCCCTGACCGGGTGAAGATCGTCGCCATGTTGCCAAGCGATGACTGATTCGCCTGCTCGATCGCCTCGTCGAGAGTCGCCGCGCGGCTGATCGAAAGCACCGGGCCGAAGATCTCCTCGCGGCCCACCGCCATGCCCGGCGTCACCCGGTCCAGGATGGTCGGGCCGAGAAAAAAGCCGCGCCGAGACATCTCGTGCCTGCCGTCGACGACGAGCTCCGCCCCTTCGCCTACGCCCTTCTCGACGTAGGCGGCGACGCGGTCGCGATGCTCGGCCCGGATTAGCGGGCCGACCTGGACACCCTCCTCGTCACCGGGTCCGACCACCATCTTCGACGCGGCGTCGCGCAGCGGATCGAGTAGCCCCTCTGCGGCTCGGCCCACCGCGACCGCCACAGACCCCGCGAGGCAGCGCTCTCCGGCATTGCCAAAAGCTGAATTGAGAATTGCTGGGATGACAAGCGCGGGATCCGCATCGGGCATGACGACGATGTGGTTCTTGGCCCCGCCCAGCGCCTGCACGCGCTTGCTGTTCGCGGCGGCCTGCGTGTACACGTGGCGCGCCACAGGAGCCGAGCCCACGAACGAGATCGCACTGACGGCGGGATGGGCCAGCAGCGCCTCGACCGCATCGCGCGCGCCGTGTACGACGTTCAGCACTCCTGGCGGAAATCCCGCCTCGAGGAAAAGCTCAGCCAGCCGGGCCCCGCCGAGCGGCGTCCGTTCGGACGGCTTGAGGACGAACGTGTTCCCCGCCACCACCGCGAGAGGGAACATCCACAGGGGGATCATCACCGGGAAGTTGAATGGAGGAATGCCCGCGCAGACGCCAACCGGGTAGCGGTAAAGGTCCTGATCGACGCCGCCCGACACGTCGCGTAGGGTGCGGCCCTGGAGAAGCGTCGGCGCCCCACACGCGAAGTCCACGACCTCGATGCCACGTCTGACCTCCCCGCGCGCCTCGTCGAGCGTCTTGCCGTGATGCCGGGTGACGATCGCAGCCAGCTCCTCGAAGTGTTCTTCGAGGAGCGCCTTGAACCTGAACATCAGCCGGACGCGATCCATAACGGCAGTCCGGGACCAGTCGCGATAGGCGCCGGCGGCAGCGCGCACCGCGGCGTCGACGTCGCCCGCTCCCGAGAGCGGCACCTGATCGATCACCTCGCCGGTGGCCGGGTTGTAGACCGGCAGCCAGTCGGCGCCGTCAGCCGGCGCCCGCGATTCGGCGCCAATGAGGTTTCGAATCAACGTTGATACCGTACTGCGCATGGCTCCGTCCGCACGCGAGCTCCTCGAGCAGGCCGTGGTTTCGGGCACCGACCTCGAGACGGTGGCGAGGGGCGTGCTCGCAAGGCTCGCCGACCTGACCGGGCTGAGCTCGACCTACCTCGCGGAGACGAGGCTGATCGCTGACGAGCAGTACATCGTCTTCTCGTGCAACCGCAGCGACGTTTTTCACATCCCGGAGGACGTGACCCTGCCATGGTCCGAGGGGGTATGCCGGTTCGTCGTCGAAGGTGGCCCCCACTACACGACCGACGCACAGAAGCAGTTTCCGAGCAGCAGCGTCGCAAGGCTGCTCGAGATCCGGACGTTCATCTCCTACCCCGTGTTCACACCCGGGGGCCGGTTCTTTGGCACGCTTTGCGGTGCGAGCAAGGAGCGGGTGGAGATTGCGCAGGAGATCCTCGAGCTGATGAGGGAATGCGCGCTCCTGATCGGGCGGCGCCTACCTGGCAACGAATGATGCGAACGCTGAATGAAGTGCTGGAAAGGGGCGCCACCAAGGCGACCGCGATTGCAGTCCCGGGCGGCCCGCGCCTGACGTACGGGCAGCTCCGCGAGCAGGTTGAGGCCGCCGCGGATGGCCTGGCCCAGTTGGGCCTCGGGCGTGGCCAGCGGATCGCCCTGGTCCTGCCAAACAGCGTGGAGACGATCGTGTTGTTCCTCGCCGCGGCTGCGACCGGGACGGCCGCGCCCCTGAACCAGGCCTACAAGGAAGACGAGTTCCGCTTTTACCTCGAGGACACCGAGGCGAGGGCGCTGATCGTCCCACCCGGGGGCGGCGAGGCAGCCCGCCGGGCGCTGCCCGCGGGCGCCATCCTGGTCGAGGCCGCGACCGACGCGGGGGGCAGGGTCGTCCTCGAGAGCAGCTCACCGCGCGACGTTTCGCGCCACGCAAGCGCCGCCGCCGCCGATGACGTTGCGCTCGTGCTGCACACGAGCGGTACGACAAGCCGGCCCAAGCTGGTGCCGCTGCTGCAGCGCAACCTCGCTTTCTCGGCCGAGACCATCGCGGCCACTTACCACCTGACCGAGGACGACGTGGCGCTGTGTGTCATGCCGTTGTTTCATATCCACGGCCTGATGGCATCGACCATGGCGACGCTCTGGTCGGGCGGCACCGTGGTGGTGCCGCCGGCGTTCGACGCGATGACGTTTTGGCCCGCCGCCGCCGAGCATGGCGCCACCTGGTACTCGGCCGTGCCGACGATGCACCAGATGCTGCTGCTCCGCAACCGCGGAGAACGTCCGCCCGGTGCGGAAGCGCTCCGTTTCATCCGCTCGAGCTCCTCGGCGCTTGCGCCGGAGGTGATGCGGCAGCTCGAGTCGAGATTCGGCGCACCGGTGCTGGAGGCGTATGGCATGACCGAGGCGTCGCATCAGATGGCTTCCAACCCCCCGCCGCCGGGCGAACGGCGTCCGGGCACGGTCGGAGTCGAGACGGGAATCCGGATCGCGGTCATGGGCGAGCGGGGGAATTTGCTGGAGCCAGGCGCACATGGCGAGGTGGTGATCAAGGGAGCGAGCATCATCGACGCGTACGCGAACAACGCCGAGGCGAACGCAAAGTCGTTCACTGACGGTTGGTTCCGCACCGGCGACCTCGGTTTTCTCGACGGCGACGGTTACCTGTCCCTGGTCGGTCGCCTCAAGGAGATGATCAACCGCGGCGGTGAGAAGATCGCTCCGCGCGAGATTGACGATGTGCTGCTGCAGCACCCGGCGGTCGCGGAAGCCGTCGCATTCGGAATCCCCCACGCCGCGTGGGGCGAGGAGGTGGCGGCCGCGGTGGTGCTCAAGAGCCCCGTGACCGAGAAAGAGCTTGTGGCTTTCGCCCGCGAGCGGCTCGCCGACCACAAGGTCCCGAAGAAGCTTTACCTGGTCGAGAAGATCCCGCGAACCGCAACCGGGAAGATCCAACGCCGGTCGGTCGCCGAAGCACTCCTGCCCAGATGACAGTCGCGATCGTCGGCGCGGGAGCGATCGGCGGCTTGTTGGGTGGCCACCTGGCTAGAAGCGGCGAAGACGTGATCCTCGTCGCCCGCGGGGCGCACCTGGCGGCGATGCAAGCCAATGGCCTCACTGTGCGAAAGGGGCGCGACGAGTTCACGGCCCACCCGCGCTGCACCGACGACATGCGCGCCGTCGCCGAGGCCGATGTCGTGTTCATCACGCTGAAGGCCCACAGCATTCCGGGTGTGGCGACGCTAGTCGGCGAGGCGCTCAAGGACGGCGCATGCGTCGTGGGTGCGATGAATGGAATCCCGTGGTGGTACTTTCCGGACCGTCATCTCGAGTCAGTCGACCCGGGCGGCGTGGTTGCACGCAGCATTCCGCTCGACAGAGTCGTCGGATGCGTCGTTTATCCGGCGGCGACGATCGTGGAACCCGGCGTGATCCAGCACGAGGAGGGAGATCGATTCTCCCTGGGCGAGCCCGACGGTGCGAAGACCGAGCGCGTACAGACAATCTCCACCATGCTGTCCGCCGCCGGGTTCAAGGCGCCGGTGCAGTCGCGGCTGCGCAGCGAGATCTGGTTGAAGCTCCTGGGCAACGCGACCTTGAACCCGATCAGCGCCGTCACGCGCGCGACGCTCGCCGAGATGTTCGAATCCGAGGCGAGCCGGGGGCTCATCCGGGGGCTGATGGAAGAGGTCGCTTCCGTTGCGCGGTCAGTCGAGGTCGAGGTTCCAGTCAGCATCGAGAAGCGGATGCAGGGCGCGGCCGGCGTGGGCGAGCACAAGACGTCGATGCTGCAGGACCTCGAAGCTCACAAGGCGCTGGAGCTCGACGCGCTGCTGGGGGCTGTGATCGAGATCGCGGACTGGCGGGGCGTCGCGGTGCCATTGCTGCGGACCCTGTACGGGCTGACAAAGCTGGCCGAAGCGGTGGCGTTACGCGCTGATTAGCCGGGCAGCCATCGGGCTGTGCGGTGCTGGCTGTCGATCGCCCACCTCAGGGTGTCGAGAACCTCGGCCAGGTGTTCGCGCATCGCAGTCTCCGCGGCGTCGCCGTCATGGGCCTTCAACGCGGCAAAGATGGTCTCGTGCTCGCGTAGCGAGCGTTCCGCGCGACCGGGCCGCAGCGCGGTCTGGTACTGAAACCTGATGCCCTGCGACTTGAGGCCGCCCACGAGGTGGCTTGCCGTGGGATGGCCGGCGGCGGTCCAGATGTTCTGGTGGAATGTCGCGTTCAGCTCCGAATAGCCGATCGAATCGCCGGCTTCGACGCGCTCGCGCATCTGTGTCATGACGTGCCGCAAAGCACGCAAGCCCTCAGCAGTGATGCGGGCCGCGGCCCGGCGCGCGAGCATCCCTTCGAGGACGGCGCGCACCTCTTCGATCTCCAGCGCCTCGCCATCCGAGATATGCCGGACCCGCGCGCCCCGGTTGCGCTCGAGCTCGACAAGGCCTTCCTGGTCGAGACGGACCAACGCGGCGCGGACGGCCGTGCGGCCCGCGCCGATCCGCTCCGCGATCGCCGCTTCGACCAGTCGCTCGTTGGGATGGAACTGGCCGCTCACGATCGCCTCGCGGAGCTTGTGATAGGGGTCTTCACGCAGAGGGCGCTGCTTCATCGCTTGCTGTCGAAGAGATTATCCTCAATAATGTCGACAATTCGGCAAGGGTTTTTGCTCAAAGGGGAGGAGCAGTGAAGACCTTCCATGCAAGGATGCGAATCGGCTCGGCGGCTTGCTCATTGGCGTTCCTGATGCTTGCTGCGTGCGGCGGGGGCAGCTCCTCGGGAGGGGGGCTTGGCTCTGGGGATCTCCTGGTCGGCGTTCTCGCGCCGTTCTCGGGAGCGGACGCGGGACTTGGACCCGCCTACTACGCGGCCTGTCTCGCCGCAGCGCCGGCCATCAACAACAGCGGCGGCGTCGGCGGACGCCAGATCAAATGCCAGCAGTTCGACACCCGCGGCGAGCCCGCGGACGCGGCGCCCGCGGCCAGCTCCATGATCGCCGGTAACTCGAACCTCATGGCAGTGATCGGATGCACCTCGGATGAGGCGTCGGCCGTCGCTCCGATCGTCGACAAGGCGCACATCCCGATGTTCTGCATGACCGGACAGAGCGAGTTCAACAAGACCAACCTCAAGTACTTCCACCGGCTCGTGCCGGCCGACATCTACGACGCCTACGCCATGGTCGGTTGGGCGCTTTACGGGCCCAGCCCGGCGCCGTTCCACAAGGCGGCCCTCGTCTTCGGCAACGACATCGGGTCGCAGTCCTTCGTCGAGCCTGCCACGAACGCGTTCACCAAGCTCGGGGGGCAGGTGAAGAACTTCCCGATCACCCTTGGCGCATCCGACTACCGGACCGAGGTCACCCAGGTGATCGCCTACAAGCCCGACGTGATCTTCACCGAGGCGCTCGGTTCGGCCGGCACGTTCCTGGGCGAGTACAAAACCTTGAACGGCGGCACGGTGACACCGTTCATCGGCACGTCGGCCACCATCGATCCGCAATGGTTCAAGCAGGTGAGCGACTCGATCGGCGTAGACAACCTGGTCAAGAACTACGGCGGCGTCGACCTCGGGTACACGTTCTCGGGTCCGGCCTACACCGAGTTCCAGACGAACCTCAACGCTGCCGCATCTCAATTCGCTGACGCACCCAAGTACAAGCAGCGCGGATCGACGCTCCACCTATACGACGGGATCATCATGACCGCGCTCGCGATGGTCGCGACCAACAGCCACGACCCAACCGTCTACAACTCGAAGATCAAGGAGATCGCCAACGGCACATCGGGTGCGATGGTCGTCCACACCTACAAGGAAGGCCTCGACGCGCTGAAGGCAAACAAGTCGATCAAGTTCGAGGGCGCCGGCGGGGCCAACAGCTTCGACGATCACAACAATTCGGTAGCGGGCTACGTCCTCGTCAAGTACGACGCCACGGGCGGCGAGGTCAAGGTCAAGGAATTGACCCCCGACCAGACGTCGAAGATCAGCCAGGCCGGCGGCATCTGACGTAGTTCCCAGGACCAGAAGGACCCGAACGCCGTGAGCATCTTCGCAGCGGCGTTCGGGTTCGGGCTCGTCAGCATGTCGGTGATCGCCGTCGCGGCGGTCGGGTTCACGATGCAGTTCGGTATCACGAACATGATCAACCTGGCGTACGGGCAGGTGATGATCTCGTCCGCCTACGTCGCGTACTACATCAACCGTGCCGGCGTCACGATCTGGGTCGGGATGATTGCCGGGGCGGTCTTCGGCGCCGTCTTCTCATTTCTTCTGAACCGTCTCGTCTATGCGCCGTTTCAACGCAAGGGCACATCCCACATCGGGATGGTGATCGTCTCGCTCGCCGTCTCGCTGATGCTGGCCAACCTGCTGCTGCCGATCGTGGGTTACTTCAGCGTCTCGTACCAGGAGCACGCCGGAAACCTGGTTCGCCTTGGCGACATCGTCGTGACGAACAACCAGATCGCGATCATCCTGCTGTCTGTGGCGCTGATGCTCGGCATCCACGCGCTGCTTCGCTACACACGCCTCGGCAAGGCGATGCGGGCGACAGCCGCCAACCCGACGCTGGCGCGTAACTGCGGCATTCCCACGCAGCGCGTGATCGACATGGTGTGGCTCATCACGGGAGCTCTCTGCGGCCTCGCCGGAGTCATCGCGGCGTTGAACTCGGACTCGTTTGTGATCGCGAGCGGGGCCGGCTTTCTCATCACCGCGCTGGCCGCCGCCGTCCTCGGTGGCGCGGGCCAGCCGTACGGCGCAATGATCGGTGCGGTGATCATCGGCCTCATCACCGAGCTCAGCGCCGCCGCCTGGTCGCCCGAGTACAAAGAGGTCGTGGCGTTCGGCGTCCTCGTCCTGGTCATGGTCCTGCGGCCACAGGGACTGCTGGCGAAACGCGGGGCGCTGGCGGCAGCCGGATGAACACGTACTACGCGGCCAACCTTTTGATCTACGCGGGCGTCGACATCATCGCCGTCCTCGCCCTCAATCTCCAGTTCGGCGTTTCGGGCATCGTCAACTTCAGCTTCATCGTGTTCCAGGCAGCCGGCGCGTACGCCGCCGCCGTCCTCTCGATGCCGCCCCACACCGCCGCCGACTACAGCTTCCAGGTCTATTTCGGCGGGTACCAGCTGCCGTTCCCGATCCCCTGGATCGGCGGGGCGCTCGCTGGGGGCGTGCTTGCGATCCCGGTCGGGCTCGTGGTGCTGAGGAAGCTGCGCAGCGACTATCAGGCCATCGCGCTGCTGGTGACGTCGATCATCGCGAACACAGTGATCAACAACGCCCGTCCGTTCCTCAACGGCGCGGCTGGCCTCGCGCTTGTGCCCCAACCGCTGCAGGACCAGGTCGACACCAACACGGATTCCTACCTTTACCTGTACATCGCGCTGACGGCGGTCTGCGTCGGCCTCGTGTGGTTTCTCGCAGCGCGAATCGTCAACTCGCCGTACGGCCGCACGCTGCGCGCCATGCGCGAGCACGAGCTGGCGGCCACCGCGCTGGGCAAGAATCCGGTCGCGTTGAAAATGACAATGTTCATGGTCGGCGGCGCCATCGCGGGCCTTTCGGGCGCGATCCTGGTCGGTTTCCTCACCGTGTGGGCTCCGTCGACCTGGCTGTATCCAGAGACGATCATTCTGTTCGCCGCGTTGATCGTCGGCGGCCGGGGCAACAACCTCGGTGCCATCCTCGGCGCCCTGCTCGTGCCGGTCGGCTTCGAGGAGGTCACGCGGCAACTGATCCGGATGAACGTCGGACCGCCAAACGTCATCCCGGCGCTCGAGTGGGTCGCGATTGGGCTGTTCATCCTCGGCTTTCTCTGGTTCCGGCCCGAAGGCGTCCGGCCCGAGCCCCGTCACGTCTTCGAAGGCAGCCCCGAAACGGAGCTGGTGGAAAATGTCGGCACAGCCTGACCAGCGGATGCTGGTCGCGGAAGACATCAGCCGCCACTTCGAAGGCATGCACGCCGTCGACGGCGTCTCGCTCGCGGTGCCGAGAGGAAAGATCACGGGCTTGATCGGACCGAACGGCGCCGGCAAATCCACATTCATGGCCGTCGTTGCCGGCACGCTTCCGGCGAGCAGCGGCACGATCCGGTTCGAGGGCGAGGACATCACGCGACTTCCGACATACACGCGCGCACGTCGTGGGCTCGTGCGCACCTTCCAGCTTCCATCGGAATTTGCGCGACTGACAGTCCTGGAGAACCTTCTCGTGGCAGCGCCTCATCACCGCGGAGACTCGCTGTTTGGGGCGCTGATGGGAAAGCGGTACTGGCTCAAAGACGAGGAGACGCTCGTCGACGAGGCGCGCGGCCTGCTCAAACGCTTCGGCATGAGCGCGAAGGAGTCTGACTACGCGGGGCTGATGAGCGGTGGGCAGAAACGACTCCTCGAGATCATGCGCGCGCTGATGCTGCATCCCCGTTGCCTCTTGCTCGACGAGCCGATGTCCGGCGTCCATCCGAGAGTTGTCGAGCAGATCCAGTACTACCTCCAGTCACTTCGCGCCGACGGCTTGACGATCCTGATGGTCGAGCACGAGCTGCACCTCGTCGAGCAGCTGTGCGACTCGGTGTTCGTGATGGCGCAGGGAAAGCTCATAGGCAGCGGGACCATGGCCAGCCTGCGGCGCCAGCGGGAGATTGTCGACGCTTACCTTGTTGGATAGGCAGCCCGCGGTTGCGCACTCGCGGCCGGCTCCGAGCCTGCGCGCGGAGGGAATCACGTCCGGTTACGGAGGCGTCCCGGTGATTCGCGATGTATCGATCGCGGTCGGCCCGGAGGAGATCGTCGCCGTGATCGGGCCCAACGGGGCGGGCAAGAGCACGCTGCTCAAGAGCCTCATCGGAATCCTGCGGGTGACGCAGGGACGGGTGCTCCTCGGCGACCAGGACGTGACCAACCATCCGCCCGAGGAGCTGGCCCGCCGGGGGGTGGGCTACGTGCCTCAGGTCAACGACATCTTCGAACCGCTCACGGTGCTCGAGAACCTCGAGATGGGCGGCTACCTGCTTGCGCCGGCTCGAATTCGCCACCGCGTCGAGGAAGTCGGCCAGGTCTTCCCCGCGCTGCCTCCGATGTTCAAGCGACGCGCAGACAAGCTGAGTGGCGGAGAGCGAAAGATGCTGGCCATCGCCCGCGTGCTGATGCTCGACCCGAAGGTGCTGATCCTCGACGAGCCGACCGCGAACCTCAGCCCCAAGCTCGCCGACGCTCTGCTGAGCGAGGACGTGAAGCGGCTTGCGGGCGCCGGCAAGGCGGTTCTGCTGGTCGAGCAGCGGGCGCGGGCGGCGCTGCAGATCGCCACCTGGACGAGCGTCCTGGTCTCCGGTGCGACGAGGCTCGAAGGCCCACCTCGGGACCTCCTGCAGCGCGCGGATTTCGAAGAGTTGTTTTTGGGCGCCGCACCCGGAAGGTCAGCGGCTCAGCAAGACGAGGAGGAGAACGAAAAGAAATGAGACTGGTCACTTTCCGTGTTGACGGTGGATCGCGCCTGGGCGTGGTGCGCGACGACGACGAGGTGGTGGAGCTGAGCGAACCCGCGGACATGCTCTCGCTCATCGACGCGGGCGACGGAGGTCTCGCGGCGGCCCGGTCGGCGCTTTCGTCTTCGCGGGCAAAGGCCCGCCGGCTGGCCGACCTCGAGCTGCTCTCCCCCATCCCCGAGCCCCGGGGCAACGTGATTGCGATCGGCCGCAACTACCAGAAACACGCGGAGGAGTCCGCGCGGAAGGAAGGTTATGAACCGCAACCGCCAACCGTCTTCACCAAAGCCATCACCTCGTTGACCGAGCCGTTCGCAGACATCGCCATCGACCCCGCCATCAGCGACAAGATCGACTGGGAGGCGGAGCTCGCGGTCGTGATCGGGAGACGTGGGGCGAACATAAAACGGACGGACGCACGCGCTCATGTCTTCGGCTACACAGTCCTCAACGACGTGACAGCGCGCGACATCCAGAACGAATGGGGCGGTCAGTACTTCAAAGGCAAGAGCCTCGACCGCACATGCCCCACCGGCCCCTGGATCGTCACGACCGACGAGCTCAAGGAGCCGCAGAGGCTCGGGGTGAGATTGCGTCTCAATGGAAAGCTCGAGCAGGACGGCAACACCAGGGACATGATCTACCCCGTGGACGCCATCATCGAGTGGGTCTCGAAAGGCATGACCCTGCTCCCCGGTGCGATCATCGCGACCGGAACTCCAGATGGCGTCGGTTTTTGGCGCACGCCATCTGAGACTCTGCATCCCGGCGACGTCATGGAGACGGAGGTCGAAGGCATCGGCAAGTTGCGCAATCGAATCGTGGCGGCATCTCGGGATTGAAACTCGACGAGCTGTCTGGCGTCCTCATCGCATTGGCGTCTCCACTCAAGCGCGACGGCACTGTGGATGAGCCGGGTGTCGCCCGGCTCGTGGAGCATGTGCTGGCCGGAGGGGTCGACGGTTTACTCGCGCTCGGCTCGACCGGAGAGACCGCGTCGCTCGACGAGAAGGCGCGCCGGACGGTACTCACCGCCGTCGTCCAAGCTGCCCAGGGCAAAGTCCCAGTCATCTGCGGTGTCGCGCAAAGCCACCTTGCCGCGGCGCGTGTCGAGGTCGAGGCCGCGGCGCAGCTGGGCGCGGATGCGGCCCTCGTCGCCCCGCCTTATTACTACCCGACGGACCAGGTCGGCGTGCTGGAGTTCTACCGGCAGCTTGCCGATGGCGCTGCGCTTCCCCTGATGCTCTACAACATCCCGCAGTTCACCAAGGTCATAGCGGAACCGGCCTCCGTCGCCACGCTCGCGCGCGAAGGAACGATCAAGGGGATCAAAGACTCGAGTCGTGACTTCGAGTACTTCGAAGGTCTATGCGTCGCGACGCGAGACATCGCCGGATTCCGAATCTTCACCGGCAGCGACACGATGCTGCTCGCGTCGCTTGCGATGGGCGGGGCGGGCACGATCTGCGGCGCGGGCAACGTCGCACCGGATTGGGTGGTGCGCATCTACAACGAATTCATGCGCGGCGACCTGGAGGCCGCGCGCGCCGCCCAGGACAGGCTTTACGCGCTGGTCAGCGCCGTGCGCGAAGGGGTGTTCCCGCTGGCGATCAAAGCGGCGCTGCACATGCTGGGGATCTGCGAACCGTGGTCCGCCCCGCCAGTGCGCAGGCTTGACGACCGCCTCGAGGCGCGCCTCCGCGAGCGCCTCCAAACATTCGGGCTGCTGCGCGACTAGGAAGCCGGCTGGGTCAGGTCGTAGACCGTTACGCCGTCCACGGTCGTGGCGATGAAATGCTGGCTCACCCAGGCCTGGATCTCGCTGCTCGAGCCGCTCCCCCCTCGGATTCCTCCCGCGATGAAGTAATGAATCTGTCCCTGGCTCACGTAGCTCTCGAACTGGGCCAGGGTCGGTGCAGGGTCTGACCCGTTGAACCCGCCGATGGCCATCACAGGCTTGCCCGTTGCCAGCTCGTAGCCCGCCGCCGAATTGGCGTCGATCGTTGCCGCAACCCAGCGATAGCGCCCGGCGCCGGCCTCGAGCAGCGACGTCAGCTGCGCTCCTGGCCGGCTTGCGTTTAGAAAGGTGCCGCCGCCGGCACCGGCCCGCGCCTGGCCGGGAAGGCCGCCTGCGTTGGGTGGCGGGCCAAAACCACCGGGTGTCCCCCTCAATCCCGCGGGCGCGTTCCCTGGCCCCAGGCTCGCGGTCTGCGCGGACGGGCCCGCACTTGGAATGGCGCCGGCGTGAGCGGTGGTCACAGTGTCGAAGGTGTAGGCGGCCGGTCCGGCCAGCGCCGCAACCAAAGCGGCAGCCGCCACGCCGACGGCAAGCGAGCGTGCCGGCAGCGGACCGGCCGCGATCATCGCAGCCGCGCCGAGGCCGATCGCCAGGATCGCGACCTTCAGGTATGGATTCCAGTCGGGCGTCCGGCCCAGCAGCACGAAGGCCCACAGCGATGTTGCCGCCAGCGCGGAGGCGAGGAAGAGCCGGGCGATCCAGCTGCTTCGCCGTTTCCACAGCTCGACCGAGCCGGCCCCAACGAGCGCGCCGATGGCCGGCGCAAGGGCGATCGAGTAGTAGGGGTGGATGATGCCCTGCGCGAAGCTGAACACCGCGCCCGTGATCAGCAGATAGCCGCCCCACATCAGGTAAGACGCGCGCGCGAGGTCGGAGCGCTGTGCGCGAAGGGTGATCCAGAGACCGGCGGCCATGAGGATGAGGGCGGCGGGGATGAGCCACGAGATCTGACCGCCGAACTCATTCAGAAAGAGCCGGCTCCACCCAGTCAGACCCCAGCGGGACCCGACTGCGCCGAGGCCGCCCACGCTGCCGACCTCATTGCCGGTGATGCGGCCGACGCCGTTGTAACCGAAGATCAGGTTCAAGAGGCTGTTGTTCTGGGATCCTCCGATGTAAGGGCGGTCCGCGCTCGGCCACAGCTCGACCACGGCGACCCACCAGCCGGAGGCGAGCACCAGGGCGAAGCCCGCGATCACGAGCTGCTTGATTCGGCGCAGCAATCGCGGGCGTCCCAGGGCGAGGTAGATGAGGACGACCACCGGCACCACGACGAATGCCTGCAGCATCTTGGCCAGAAAACCGGTGCCGATCAGAGCCGCGGCCAGAACGAGCCACCTGGTCGAACCGCTTTCCACCGCGCGCAAAGTCGCGTACGCGCCGCCGGTGAGCAGGAGCACGAGCAGCGCGTCGGGGTTGTTGTAGCGAAACATCAGCGCGGCGACAGGGGTCAGGGCTACCACAGCCCCGGCGATCAAGCCCGCCGCGGAGCCGAACCACCGCCGCACGGCGACGAACACGAGGGCGACGGTCGCGACGCCCTCGAGTGCCTGCGGCACCAGCACGCTCCACTCGTTGAACCCGAACAGGCGCGCTGAGATCTCCATGACCCAGAGAAACGCGGGCGACTTGTCGACGGTGATGAAGTTCGACGCGTCGAGCGAGCCGAAGAAGAACGCTTTCCAGTTGGTCGCGCCGGCCTCCACCGCGGCTGCGTAATACGCATTCGCCCAACCGTTCCGGTCCAACCCTGACATGTAGAGGACGAAGGTGACGACCATCAGGACCGCGAACGAAAAACGTGCCCATATGACGTTGAGGGCCTGACTGGGAACCGCACGCGGGAACGCGATGGCTGACATGCCGCCACTTTCTCGTCACCGCATCAGCACGGGGTTGGAGGCGGCTGAGAGATCACTTGGAGGAGACGGCCATACGCTCGATGCGTATGGCTCACCCCCCAACAGCCATGCCGAGTGACCCACTCCCCGGCTCGTCGAATCATGGCCGGCCGCGGTGGCAGCGGCCAGACGCAATTGCATGAATTGCGGGTACCGCAATTGAGGTACCGTCGTCAGGTCTTGATCGTCTCCATCGGCGACCTCGTGCTCGACATCGCGATCGTCCCCGACGGCCCGCTCGAGCCGGACGACGATTCACCCGCGAAGATCAGCATCGGAGGCGGGGGCCAGGCCGCGAACTTCTGTGCCTGGATGGCCGCCCTGGGGGAACCGGTCAGGCTCGTGACGAGGGTTGGCGATGACGAAACTGGACGACGGCTGGTCGCCGACCTCGAATCGCGCGGTGTCGAGGTGCGTGCGACGTGGGCGCAGGAACCGACCGGCGCGATCGCAGTTCTGGTCGGCCCCGATGGCCGCCGCACCATGGCCACCCAGCGCGGGGCCAGCGTCGGCCTCAGCCCTGAGGACCTCGACGAGGCGTGGTTTCGCGACGCCCGTCTCCTGCATGTTCCAGCCTACTCGCTGTTCGTGGAACCGATCGCCAGCGCCACACGAGCCGCGATCGGCGTGGTACGCGACGCGGGCGGAATGCTCGCGGTCGATCTTTCATCCGCCGCCGGCCTTCGGGCCTACGGACCTTCACGGATGGCTTATGTCCTGGCGCGGCTCAAGCCAGAGGTTCTATTCGCCACCGAAGCAGAGTCTTCGACACTTGCCGTGCCCCTGCAAAGTCTCGCCCAGGTGCCTGTCCTGAAGCTCGGACCCGCGGGCTGCAGGGTATTCGGCCAGACCATCGCAGCGCCAGACGTGAAGGCGATCGACCCTACCGGCGCCGGCGATGCCTTTGCAGCCGCCTTCTGCGCCGCGTGGCTGCGCGGCGCCCCGCCTGTCGAGGCCGCGTCGAGCGCCGTGCAGGCCGCCTCGCAGTCGGTGCTTCTCGCGGGAGCGCGGCCGAGCTGAGCGACCTGCTCCTGGTCTCCCCCGAGGTGGCGGCGGCACTCGACGCCGGCCGCCCCGTGGTCGCTCTCGAAACATCGATCGTGGGCCAGGGCCTGCCCGCGCCCCACAACCTGAAGGCAGCGCGCGGGTGCGAGGCGGCGATTCGCGATGAAGGAGCGGTCCCCGCGACGGTGGCGGTGCTCGACGGCCGCGTGCGGGTTGGCCTCGGCGATGACGACCTGCAGCGGATCGCCTCCGGCGCGATCAAGATCAGCTCGCGCGACCTCGGGCCGGCGCTCGCGAGCCGCGCCGCGGGCGCGACCACCGTAGCCGCCACCCTGCGAGGCGCGACCATGGCGGGGGTTCGTTTCATGGCGACCGGCGGAATCGGCGGCGTGCACCGAGGGCACCCCGAAGACCAGTCCGCCGACCTGGAGGAGATCGCACGCGCCCCGGTGGCCGTCTTCTGCGCCGGCGCCAAGATCATTCTCGACCTCGCCCTGACCCTGGAGAGGCTGGAGAGCCTGTCCGTGCCGGTGCTCGGGTACGGGTGCGATGAATTTCCCGCGTTCTACACGCGGCGCAGCGGGTGCCCGGTCAGCGCACGCGTCGACGGTCCCGGCGAGGCGGCGCAAGTCCTGCGCGCGGCGTGGGAGACGGGCGGCCGAGGAGTTGTCGTCGCCGTTCCGCCGCCCGCCGACCTGGAGGGCGCCGAGGAGATGGCGAGCCGGGCGGCCGGCGAGCTGGGCGACTTGCGGGGTGCGAGCGTAACCCCGCGCCTGCTGGCCCGCATGGCCGAGCTCTCAGGCGGGCGCTCGCTGGACCTCAACGTCGACCTCGTGGTCAACAATGCGCGTGTCGCCGCACAGGTGGCGAGGACCTTCTTCAGCTAGAGGCCGGGCGGGTGCCCTTTCGGCACGTATGGCGTCAGACGTGCGCTACCTTCAGCCATGGTTCTCCTCGTGGTGGATGGAGGAGACACTGACTTTGGTGAAGGAGACTGGATGATGGATTCGCGAGCAGTCGCATTGGCTAGAGCTCATCTCGAGGCATGGACCAATCACGACCTCGATACGGCCCGTGGCAACCTGGCAGCAGACGTTCAGTTCTACAGCCCGGCCGCACACCTGGTCGGCATCGACGACTATATGGACGGGCCGAGGGGCCTCAGTCAATTCGCCAGGCACGTTGTGCCAGGCAGCCTTCGCGTGATCGCCGCGATGGGCGATGAGCGGAACGCGCTGATCATGTACCAGGTCGACACGCAGGGCGACCCGATCGGCTCGAAGACGTTTCCATCCGCTCAGACGTGGCTGCTGGACGAGAACGGAAAGATCCAGGTCGAGAGGATCGTCTCCTATTCGACTCCGAAGAGCTAGCTTTTCTTCTTCGCCGTAGGCGCGGACATCAGGTCGCACCACGCGACCACGATCTTGCTTAGCTCCGCGGAACACGCGTTCACCTCTGCCACATCGGCAAATCTCATGAAGCGCACTGCCCGGCCCGCACCTTCCACGTGCGGGAACTTGCCCGGGATGATGCCGCCGCGGTTGAACATCAGGCTCACCGTCCTTTTGTCGTGCTGGACGAAGCTCGCGAAGTCACCACCGCTGTGGAACGTCACGGTGCCGTACTTGGTGCCCTCGCTCATGCGCGCATCGGCCCGCAGGATCACCTCTCTGACGCGGCGAAGAATCGGCTCCGCGGGCTTGCCCGCGAACCACTTCTCTGCTTCGGGATCCTTCTGCATATAAGAAAACCGGCGGGCGAGTGCCCGCCGGCTTGAATACCTGGCTCGGTTACTGGTTCGGGTTCGTGATCATCAGCCCGAACGCGGCGCCCTGCGGGTCGCTCAGGATCGAGAACCGCCCGCCGGGGAAGTCCTGCGGAGGCAGCATCTCCCGTCCGCCGAGGCTGACCGCCTTCTGGTGCGCCTTGTCGACGTCGGCGACGCCGAAGTACACCATCCAGTAGGACGGCACCTCCTTCGGCACCATCGGGTTCATCTCCATTCCGCCGGCAACGCTTTCGTCGGCGAGCTTGAACTCGGTGTAGTCGCCCTGTCCTTCACCCATCGGGCTTACCTTCTCGCCCCAGCCGAAGACCTTCTTGTAAAACGGCTTTGCCTTCTCGACGCCGCGCGAGTTCAGCTCGGCCCACGAGTAAGCGCCGGGCTTGCGCAGCACGTCGAAGCCGTTCATGGTCTCTGGCTCCCACACCGAGATGAACGCCCCTGTCGGGTCCTGGAACACGGCCATTCGGCCTACGTCCATGACCTTGAAGGGCGGAGCGACGACCTTGCCGCCTGCCGCCTCTACCTTCTTGGCCGCGGCGTCGGCGTCACGCGTACCGATGTACACCATCCACGCCGATGGGGCGTTTGGATCCTGCGTTCCACCGATACCAGCCACATCCTTGCCGTCGAGCCGTGCGATCGCGTATCCGCCCGCGGCAGGGTCTTTCTCCGGCTCGGCCTTCCAGCCGAAAAGCTTCGAGTAGTAGTCGCGCGAACCGGATGGATCTGTGCTCGCAAGGTCAATCCATGCGGGCGCGTTCACGACAAATGTCTTCGTATCTGCCATATGCGTACCTCCTTGATACCGGAGCTGACGCGGGTGGCCCTTTGAGAGCCCCCTCCCACCCTTCTACAACCATTGTGCCACCGGCAGGTTAAGGAATCATGAGAGCCCGCTCAGCGTATGAATAGAGCGATGGCCAAAGCCACCGCCGTCGATCTGGTCATCTTCTCGGACTACGTTTGACCCTGGTGCTACATCGACTCGGTCCGGGTCGAGCAGCTCGAACGGGAAGGATTGGTCCACCTCACGTGGCTGCCGTTTGAGCTGCATCCCGAAGCGCCGCCCGAAGGTATATCCCGCGATGCCTACTTCGGACGTGCGCGCTCGGAGCGCATGCATTCGCACCTGCAGTCGATCGCGGATTCGGTCGGGCTGCAGATGCATTCGCGCGACGTGATCATCAACTCGCGACGCGCGCTCGGCGCGGCAGAGTTCGCGCGCGAGCGCGGCAAGTTCGATGACATGCACCACGCGCTATTCAAAGCGCACTGGGAAGGCACCGGGCGGCTCGAGGACGTCGGCGACCTCGTGCGCATCGGCGGCGGGGTTGGCCTGGACGGCGACGAGCTCAGGAGCGCGGTCGAGGAACATCGCTACGACGCGGAGATCGACGAGAACCGACGCATGGCGAGCTCGGTGGGAATCGACGCGATACCGGCCCACATCTTCGGCCGCCGCTATCTCATTCTCGGCGCCCAGCCTTACGACGTGCTGAGGCAGGTTGTCGACCGGGTGGCGGCAGAGGAGTGAGGATCGTCTCGCTCCTGCCGAGCGCGACCGAGTCCCTGTTTGCCCTCGGCCTGGGCGATCAGCTGGTAGCGGTCACGCATGAATGCGACTATCCCCCGGAAGCTGCATCGCTGCCGGTGGTGACGAGATCGACGCTCGACCTCGTGGACCGGAGCGGTGAGGAAATCGACGAGCTCGTGGCGCTCGCGGCAAGGGATGGACGCTCTCTCTACGAGGTCGACACCGACGCGATCAACCGCCTGGACCCAGACCTCGTGGTGGCGCAGGACATTTGCGACGTGTGTGCGATTCCCGCCGACCAGGTGGCCGACGAGCTCGCCGGCGTGCGTATGATCCGGCAGCACCCACATTCGCTTGCAGATGTGCTGACCGACATCGAAGAGCTGGCGGACGCCTGCGGAGTGGAGTCGACTGGGCTTATGTCGGAGCTGCGCAGGCGGATCGAGGCCGCATCCCGACGGGCGGCCGAACTGCCTCGCGTGCGCGGCGTCTTTCTCGAGTGGTTGGATCCGCCATATCGCGCCGGACACTGGACACCGGACCTGCTGTCGCTGGCCGGCATCGATGACCCGCTCGCGAAGCGGGGCGTGCCGTCGGTGGCGCTCTCCTGGGATGACGTCAGGCAGGCAGAGCCCGCGCTGCTCGTGCTTGCGCCCTGCGGCTTTGATGAAGCTCGCGCGCAGCGGGCAGCAGACTCCCTCAAGCGCGAGATCGACGCGATTCGCGCGGCCAAGGTGGTCGTCCTGGACGGTTCCGCCTATTTCAACCGGCCTGGGCCGCGCCTTGTCGACTCGCTCGAAATCCTCGTTTCGGCTAGGACCGAAAGACCCTGACCAGAGATTCTTGCGCTTCGGAGAAAAGGCGGCGCAGCCCTTCCTCGTTTGCGCTGAGCTTTGCGCTGCGGCCCACCGTCTTCTCTTCGAGCAGCCCCGACTCGCGGAGAACCTGCACGTGAGCGCTGACGGTGGGTTGCGACAGATGGAACTGACGCGCGATCTCGGTGACCGACGCCGGCTCGCGAGCCAGGCGCAGCAGGATGGCGAGGCGCGTCGGATCCGCCAGGGCCTTGATGCTGGCCGAGATCTCCGCCGCCACCTTCCGGTAAGACGGCTCGTCGTGGCGAATTCCTTGCCCGGCGTAGACGGTGCCGTCGAGCTCGATGACGTGGATCTTGCCGCCGAACCAGCACGGCGTGAGGATGAGCCTGCCCTCCTCCGCGGCTGCGTCGGCGCTCGCATCGACCTGCGGTCGTCCAGCCCACAGGCTTTGCATCCCAAGCAGCTGCCGGTAGGCGACGCCGTCATCGAGCGCGCGCTTCCATCGTTGTGCCTCTGCGATCACGGCGGCCCTCCCTTCCTCCTCCCAGCTGCTTTCGACGGCGCTCCAGATCTGGGTCAGCAGCTCGATGTAGCGCTTGCGCATCGCGGGCTCGGTTCGAAGCCTGGTCAGACGGGCTCGCGTCACCTCGAGCTCCTCAGGGCTCTCCGAGAGCAGGGACGGAATCTCCGCGGGATCGGTCGCAACCCCATCGATCCTGGCGAAGAAGCGGCGTAGGTCGAGGTCGAGCATCGTGCCTGAGCGGTGCGCGAGGACGATCAGCTCCGTCGAGTACCGGGTCATGTCGTCTCCCCGGAGACGGGCGAGCTCCGGTCCAAGAGTGCGGCGGATCGATTCCAGGAACGCGAAAGCGCCCTCGTGCTCGTGCGACGCCTGGGCGAAGTGCAGCACCCACATCAGCTCGAGGGGCGCGGAGGGGGCGACCCGGATCCGGTTGTCGCGCGTCTCGTCCAGGGCTGGCATAGCTCGACGCCTATGTTAGCAGACTCACCAGCCACATTAACGGAGCCCATTGACTATCTCAACAGTCGCGGACCTATAATGTCGCCATGGACCACTACAGCGCTGAGAGATGGATGCTGGAGCGACATGGGCACATGATCCGGACCGCCGAGCGGCATGCCAGGCTGGGAACGCCGACCGACCTGCCGCTCCGGTCCTGGGCGGCTGGCCTCCTACGCTCGCTGGCCGACCGGCTGGACGGACCCAGACGGGTCGAATCGCCAGGGAAGCTGGGCACGATGCTGCCCCTCGTAACTCGCCGCCGTATCGGCTAGAGCCGAGCTCGGAGGTCGACACGCGTGCTCAGGGCGACCCTAATCTATGGGGTAGCCGGCTGCGGGAGATCCGAGCCGCGGGGAGGAGTTCGAAGATGAGACGAGTCGCTTTTGCCTTCATCGGCCTGCTGCTGGTTGCCGCCTGCGGCGGCGGTGGGAGCGGAGGAGCGAGCAACAACTCGGGCACCCCTCAGAAGGGCGGGACCGCAACCATCGCTCTCGAAAGCGAGCTGCGCACCCTCGATCCGCTTGACTCGTCTCTCCTGGTTGAGCGCGAGGTCTTTTACAACATGTATGACGCGCTCTTCACCATCGACCCGTCGCTGAAGATCAAGGCAGGTTTGGTCAAGACCTGGGACGTTTCCGACCCACTGAATTACAAGTTCACGTTGCAGACAGGCGTCAAGTATCACGATGGAACAGCGTTCAATGCCGCATCCGTCAAGGCAAATATCGAGCGCTACAAGACGGCCGCCAACTCTCGACGGAAGTCGGACCTGTCGAGCGTCAGCAGCGTCGAGGTCGTCGACGACACGCACGCCAACTTTCACCTAAGCAAGCCCAACGCCACCCTGCTCGCCACGCTCGTCGACCGCGCCGGCATGATGCTGTCGATGGACGCCTTCGTCAAGGGCGGCGCCAATTTCTCGCTCGCTCCCATGGGCGCCGGCAGCGGTCCCTTCCAGTTCGTCGAGTGGAAGCGCAACGACCACCTCACGTTGAAGAAGAACCCGAGCTACTGGCAGGCCGGCCTTCCCTACCTCGACGGCCTCACCTACCGCGCGATCCCTGACGTCAACGCGATCCTGGCCGCCCTGAAGACCGGTGACATCGACATCGCGCGCACCATCGGGGCGAAGGACGTCGCCGGGGTCAAGTCGGACTCGAGCCTCATCTATCGCGATACCTCCGCGATCGGCTTCAACGGCTTCGAGCTCAACACCGGGGCCCCGCCGTTCAACGACCCCGCCAAACGAAAGGCGGTGGCGATGGCAGTCGACCGGTACGCGGTCTTGAAGGACATCAACTTCAACATCGGTGTCGTCGCATACGGTCCAATCCCGCCGTCAAGCTGGGCGTTCGATTCCAGCGAGAAGGTGTTCGACCACGCCGACGCCCAGAAAGCGAAGTCGACGGCGACCGGCTTCACGTTCACGTTCAAGACGACCTCCGACCCGGTAAACCAGCAGGCCGCCCAACTCCTGCAGTCCGAGCTGGCGCAAGCCGGAATCACGATGCAGATCCAGACTGAGGAGTTCGCCACATACGTTCAGGAGTGCGCAAATCACCAGTTTCAGGCGTGCAACGTGAACTGGTCCGGAAGGATCGACCCTGACGGCAACATGTACGCGTGGTGGCACACCGGCGGCGACTTCAACGACAGCGTGTACAGCAACTCTCAGGTTGATGCCTGGCTCGAAGATGCGCGCACCAATGCGGACCAGGGCAAGCGCAAGCAGGACTACGACAACGCGCAGAAGCAGATCGTGCAGGATTCGCCGTACGTCTTCACCACATTCGGGGTCAGCGCGCAGATCTCCGACACCAAGATCCACAACTTCACGCTCTATCCCGACCTGATGATCCGGATGGCGGAGGTCTGGAAGGGCTAACCACGCGACCGATGCGGCGCCGGAGGGCTAGCGCGGAATGACCGCGTATGTTCTCCGGCGCCTGCTGTTGATGCTGCCGGTGGCATTTCTCGTCACGGTCGGCGTCTTCCTGCTCATCCACCTGAGCCCGGGCGATCCTGCGCTGATCATCCTGGGCGAGGACCGCAGCCCGCAGGCCATCGCGCAGATCCACCAGGAGCTCGGCCTCGACAAGCCGCTCTACGTCCAGTACGTCATCTGGCTCGGACACATCGGGCACGGCGACTGGGGCCGCTCGATCACTACCCACCAGCCGGTCGCCACCGCGATCACGGAGCGCCTGCCGGCGACTTTCGAACTCGGCCTCACGGCCCTGCTGTGGTCGCTGCTCGTCGCGATTCCACTTGGCACGATTGCGGCGGTCCGGAGAGGTTCGGTCGCGGACCAGGTCGCGACCGGAATCACGGTTGCCGGGGTGTCGATCCCCAACTTCTTCATCGGCATCGTCTTGATCTTCTTGCTGTCGGTGTCCCTGCGCATGTTCCCCTTCGGCGGCTACGTCCCCTTCCTTCAGGATCCGCTGGAGAGCCTGCGCCACGTCGCGCTGCCTGCGATCGCCCTCGGCACCGCGGGAGCCGCGATCAACATGCGCTTCACCCGGTCTTCGATGATCGAGGTGCTCAACCACGACTACATTCGCACCGCGCGGGCCAAAGGAGCATCGTGGCGGCGCGTCGTTTTCGTCCACGCGTTGAAGAACGCGCTCATCCCGGTCGTTACGATCATCGGCCTTCAGATCGGCGGGATCATCGAAGGAGCCGTGGTCACCGAGACGGTGTTCACATGGCCGGGCGTCGGGCGCCTCGCCGTCGAATCGATCTTCAACCGCGATTACACGGTCGTGCAGGGCATCGTGCTGCTTGCCGCCTTCTCTTACATGGTCGCGAATCTGCTGGTCGACCTGGCGTACGCCTGGCTTGATCCCCGGATCTCCTACGCATGAGCAACGCTCCCGCGATAGTCGCCGCCCAGGAGCCGATCCGGCGGACACCGGTCGCGCTGCTCGAGCTGATGCGTGGCCACCGCCGGGTTATGGCCTCTTTCGTGTTGGTCGCGCTCCTCTTCCTCGTCGCAATCCTCTCGCCTGTGATCTCACCGCACGACCCGCTTGGGGTGAGCCCCGACAACTCGTATCTCCCTCCCCTGACTCCCGGACACGTCCTGGGCACGGACGAGCTGGGGCGTGATCTGTTGAGCCGAATCCTGTGGGGATCGCGTGTATCGCTTCCGGTGGCCTTCGTCGCGGTGGCCGTTGGGCTTTTCGGAGGCGGACTCATCGGGCTGGTCAGCGGATACGCCGGCGGGATCGCCGACCTGCTTCTAATGCGCTTGGTCGATGCGCTGCTGGCTTTCCCCGGCCTCATCCTGGCCATCGCCGTCGTGGCCGCGCTCGGACCGGGCCTCCGTAACGCGATGATCGCCATCGGCATCGTCGCCGTCCCGGTTTATGCGCGCCTGGTGCGGGCGGTCGTGCTCCAGCTCAAACAGATGGAGTTCATCGTGGCGACGCGGTCGCTTGGCGCGACGCCGCTTCGGCTCGTACTGCGCCACCTGATCCCGAACCTGCTGAACCCGATCATTGTGCAGGTGTCGCTCTCGGCGGGCTTTGCGATTCTCGCCGAGGCAACGCTCTCCTTCCTGGGCCTGGGCGCGCAGCTTCCGACCCCCGACTGGGGACAGATGATCAACTCCGGTGCGTCATTCCTGAACAACGACCCCTGGCTCGCCATCGTCCCTGGGGCTGCGATCTCGATCACCGTCTACAGCTTCAACCTGCTCGGCGACTCGCTGCGCGACGCTCTCGACCCAAGGCTGCGCTCCTGATGGCCTTCGCGCACCTGCTCGAGGTCGATGACATCCACTCCCACCTCACGGTCAAGGACGGCACCGTCTCGGCGGTCAACGGCGTCTCCTTCACCGTGGATGCCGGCGAGACGCTCGGCATCGTCGGCGAATCTGGATCCGGCAAGTCGATGACCGCGCTTTCGATCATGCGCCTGCTGCCTCGGAGCGGGAGCATCGTCCGCGGCAAGGTCACGTTCAAGGGCCGCGTCCTCACCGAGCTCTCCGAGGAAGAGATGGAGTCGATTCGCGGGACCGAGATAGCCATGATCTTCCAGGACCCGATGACGTCTCTCAACCCGGTCTACCGGACCGGGTGGCAGGTCGGCGAACCGCTGCGTATCCACCGCCACGTCGACACGCGAACATCGATCAAGGCTGCCGTGGACCTCTTCAAGAAGGTTGGCATCCCCGACGCGTCAAAGCGCGTCGGCGAGTTCCCGCACATGTTCTCGGGCGGCATGCGCCAGCGGGCCATGATCGCGATGGGATTGAGCACGAGCCCAAGCCTGCTCATCGCGGACGAACCAACGACCGCTCTCGACGTAACGATCCAGGCGCAGATCCTCGAGCTCTTGAGGACGCTCAACCGCGACTACGGCACCGCGACGATCCTGATCACCCACAACCTCGGTGTGGTCGCGGGGATGTGTGATCGGGTCATCGTCATGTACGCCGGACGCGTGGTCGAGCAGGGACGGACGGAGGACGTTTTCGCCAGGCCCGAGCATCCATACACGTGGTCACTGCTGCGCTCGATCCCGCGACTCGACGCGGACGAGCATGAGCCGCTGAAACCAATTGACGGGTCGCCTCCGGACATGATCCGGCTCCCGACTGGGTGCAAGTTCACGCCGCGCTGCCCTTTCGCCATCGCTCGCTGCGCAAAGGAGGAGCCGGAACTCTTGGCGGTGCGCGACCAGCTGTCTCGGTGCTGGGTCACTCAAGGTGGTGTCACGCTCGACGGCGCGGACCTTGGCTGAGGCGCCGCCGCGGGGGTCCGCTCCTGGATGGACGCCGGCCGAGCCTCTCGTCGAGGTGCGAGGGCTTCGGACATGGTTCCCCGTGCGCTCGGGCGTGATCAGTCGGGTGGTCGGCCAGATCCGTGCCGTCGACGGAGTCGACCTCGATATCAGGCAGGGCGAGACGCTCGGCCTGGTCGGCGAGTCGGGATGCGGCAAGTCGACCCTGGGCAGGTCGATCCTGCGCCTGGTCCAGCCGACCGCCGGCCAGGTGCGCTTCAAGGGCCGGGACATCCTGCGGATGGGGTCGCGCGCGATGAGGCGGATGAGGCGCGACATGGCGATCATCTTTCAGGATCCCTTCGCCTCGCTCGACCCGCGCCAGACGGTGGCCGATATCCTCGGTGAGGCGCTCGACATCCATCACCTCGCCCGCACGCCGCGTGCGCGCAAGGAGCGGGTTTCCGAGCTGCTCGGACTCGTCGGCCTTGCGACCGATTTCGCCGGCCGATATCCGCACGAGTTCTCGGGCGGCCAGCGACAGCGCATCGGGATCGCGCGCGCCCTGGCGGTGGATCCATCGTTCATCGTGTGCGACGAGCCCATCTCGGCGCTCGACGTGTCGATCCAAGCACAGATCATCAACTTGCTCGAGCAGTTGCAAGAGAAATTCAACCTGACCTATCTCTTCATCGCCCACGACTTGTCCGTGGTCAAGCACATCTCTGACCGCATCGCCGTCATGTACGTGGGCAAGGTGGTCGAGGTTTCCCCGGCGAGGGACCTGTATCGCCAACCCAAGCACCCATACACGGGCTCTCTGCTGTCGGCGATTCCCATCCCAGATCCGCGGCTCGAGCGACACCGCGAGCGAATCATTCTCAAAGGCGACGTCGCATCGCCAATGAATCCGCCGAGCGGATGCCGGTTCCGAACAAGGTGCTTCAAGGCGCAGCCCCGATGCGGAGAAACCGAGCCGGCGCTTGAGACGGTGAACCTCGGCGACCATAAGGCCGCCTGTTACTTCCCTCTGAGCTAGCGCCCCACGGCGTAGGCCTGACCGCCGCGTGGGTTGGCGGCCGCCGAGAGCAGCCCCGTCTGGCTTTCGATCCCCACCGCACAGGTCCGGCCCAGCGACCACGGTTCCGCCTCGACCACCTCGTGACCTCGTCGTCGCAGGTCTTCCAGCACTCCCGACGGCATGGGTTCGCTGTGCAGGCGCCCAGGGTGCGCATCGTGCGGCGCAAACGAGCTTGGGAAGTGAGACGTGTGGAACATCGGCGCATCGATCGCGGCCTGAAGGTCCAGTCCGAACAGCGTGTGCGCGAGGAAGAACTCGAGCGTCCACTGGTCCTGCTGGTCACCGCCAGGCGTGCCGAACGCAAGCCGCGGTGCGCCGTCGCGGAGGGCGAGCGAGGGGCTCAGCGTCGTCCGTGGCCGCTTGCCGCCCTCGAGGTGGTTGGGATGCCCAGGGTCGAGGTTGAACATCTGGGCGCGTGTGCCGAGACAGAAGCCGAGCCCTGCGATCACGGGCGAGCTCTGCAGCCAGCCCCCGCTGGGAGTGCACGCGACCAGGTTGCCGTGACGGTCCGCGACGGCAACGTGCACGGTGTCGCCGCGCACCGCGCCGAGCGATTGGGAGCCGGTTCCCGTCCAGTGCCCGGGCCTCACCGCCTGCGCGTCGCGCCGCGGAAGGCGCGGCTCCATCCCCGACGGCGATCCAGGACGAAGCTCAGCTGAGGCGCGGTCGCCGACCAGCCGGCGCCGGGCCTCGGCGTATTCGGGCGACAGCAATTCGGCCAGCGGCACCTGCGCGAAGTCAGGATCCGCGTACCACGCCTCGCGGTCTGCGAACGCCAGCTTGGCGCACTCTGTGACGAGGTGGAGGTGCTCGGCGGACAGGAAATCCTTTGCTCCGAGCTCGTACGGCTCGAGCAGCCGCAGCTGCTGCAGGAAAACCGGGCCCTGGCTCCAGGGACCGCACTTGGCGACGGTCCAGCCTGCAAAGTCGGTTGAGACAGGCTCTTCGTGGCCGGCCTTGAAGGCGGCCATGTCGGCCGCCGTCAGAAATCCCGGATGCGGAGTCCCCGAGCTGTCCATCACGTGGCCACGGCAGTGTTGCTCGACCGCCTCAGCGACAAAACCCGAGTAGAACGATCGCGTCGCCGCCTCGATCTGCTCCTCCCTGCCCCCTGCCGACGACTCAGCCTCGCGCACGAGGCGCCGGTAGGTCGAGGCGAGATCGCGGTTGCGAAAAAGCTGCCACGAGCGTGGCATGCCACCTTCGAGGTAGGTCGCGGCTGAGGTCGGCCAGTGCTCCCGGAAGAGCGGCTCGACCATGGTGAGCGTATCGACGATTCGAGGCAGCAGCGGATAGCCCGATTCGGCGTAGCCGATAGCAAACTGCAAGATGTCCGCCAGCCGCCACGTACCGTGGTCGCGCAGCAGCGCCATCCATCCGCCGAATGCGCCTGGCACGCACGCGGCGATCAGGCCAGTGCCAGGGATCTCTGCGAGCTCCAGTTCGCGGACGTGCGCGATGGTCGCGGTAGCGGGAGCCGGCCCCTGGCCGCAGACAACTTCGGCGCGCCCGCGCGTTGTGTCCCACAGCAGGATCGGCACCTCTCCGCCGAGTCCGTTCAGATGAGGCTCCACGACCTGGAGCACGAACCCGGCGGCACACGCGGCGTCAAAGGCGTTGCCTCCGCGATCGAGCACCGTCATCGCGCACTGGGACGCAAGCCAGTGGGTCGAGCTGGCCACGCCGAACGTGCCTTTGACCTCGGGCCGCGTGGTGAAGGTCATCTCGACTCAGTAAGCCTCCTGCAGTCCGCCGCGGCGGGCCCAGTTCTCGAGCAGCCGGAACAGCAGATAACCGGCGAGTGCCCAGCTCAGGCCGACGAGCAGCTCGCCGGCGAGGAGCCCACCGACCTGACCGAGGGATGCCCCCGCGGCCGCATCGCGGGCGGCCTGGACGCCTCGGGTGAGCGGGAGGGCGAACGAGAGCACCTGCACCGCACCCGGAAGGCGGCTCACGGGGAAGTTGATGCCGCAAACGATGAGCAACAGGTAATAGACGATGTTGGCGATGATGATCGCGTCCCGCATCACGAGCCCGATGCTGCCGAACATCAAGCCAAGGCCCGCGGTGGTCAGCGAGATCACCACCACGCACAGCGCCAAGAGCAGCAGGTTGGCATGCTGAAGATTGAGACCGAAGATGACTACCACGACCGCAAGTCCGATGACGACTGTGGCGATGCCGTCGATGACGTTGACGAAGGCCCGGCTCAAAAAGGTGACCAACCGGTTGGCTGGTGACGCGAGGAGGATCGGGAGCGTTCCGTACTGGCGCTCGTTGGCGACAGTGGCGATGACTCCGAAGATCCCGGCGTTGGCCGTGAGCTGCAGCGCGTTGCCGAGGGCGAAGTAAAGGGCATTCTGGCGCCCCGTCGCGTACACGCCGAGCTCGACGAAAAACAGGATCTGCGTGACCGGGAGCAGGACCTTGTACGCGACGTAGCCCTGCGGATTGGCCCATTGGAAAAGTGCTACGTATTGAAGGTAGGTCGAGCGGACGAAGACCTGACCCTCGAGGACGAGCCGTTTCATACCATCGCCAGCTGGCCCGACATCCTTGCCCTGCGCTCGACCAGCGAGTAGAGAAAGTAGGCGCCGGCCAGGTAGGCGAGGCTGAGCCCAATGGTCGCGAGCCACCACGACGCATAGTCATGAGGGCCCTCGGAAAGCGTCGACGCGTAGAGCGCCCGCACCGCCCAAGTCGGGCCGAGTACTCCGGCGACGCCCTGCGCCCACGGCGCAAGGATCGCCACTGGGAACATGAATCCACAGAGCACGTAGACGCCGAGCTCGAAACCGTTGAGCATGCTGAACGCCCAGCGCCACAATGCAAACAGCGGCGTCAGCGTCAGCGCGATACAGAAGAACGAAAGCGTCAGGACGCCGAGCGAGATTACAAAACGGCCGGCGTCGAGAGCCGGAAGGACCGCGTGGAATCCGAAGTACGCAAACGCGGCGGTAGGCAGAAACGCGAGAAGGCCAAAAAGCAGGCCTCCACAGATCTTTCCAAGCAAGATCACCCAGAGCGGGGTCGGTGTGGCAAAGATCTGCTCGAGCGTTCCGTTCCAGCGTTCGTCCTGGATGCCGTTTCCGCCGTCCAGGTACGCGACCGACCAGTATCCGATCAGCCCACCGCCCAGGACTCCGTATACGACGTGCGACGAGGCGGCGCCCGGGGTGCTCAGGACGTACAGGCCGACCGCGGCGAACAGCACTGGAAAGACCAGCCAGTTCAGGTAAGCCCAGGGACTGATGACGCGGAGCCGCATGCTGACTCGAAACGCGCTCAATGCTGCGCGGGCGAGACTTCTCATCGCGAGTCGCCAATCAGTTGCACGTATGCGTCCTCGAGGGTCGGCTCGCGCGAGCTGACCTTCTCCAATCGGATGCCGTCGAGGATGACGCCGAGCTGGGTCATCACCTCTGCAGGCCGCGCGCAGTGGACGGTGACGACCTGCGCGAGCTCGTGCTCCGAGATGGCCACCGACGTGACGCCCGGCAGGCTTCGCAAACCAGCCAGCCTCTCGACCGGCATCCCTACGACCTCGAACTCGACGATGCCCTGGTCCTGCACCAGCGTCTTGATGCTGCTTGGTGTGCCTTCGGCGACGATCGCCCCGTCCCTGATCACCGCGATCCGGTCGCATATCGCGTCGGCCTCGAACATGTAGTGGGTCGTCAGGAAGACCGTCTTGCCTGCGTCCGCGAGCTCCCTGACGATCAACCGCAGCTCGCGGGCCCCGACCGGGTCGAGGCCGATCGTCGGCTCGTCCAGGAACAAGACGTCGGGATCGTTGAGCAGCCCTCGCGCGAGGTGCAGGCGCTGCTTCATGCCGCGGGAGTAGAGCTCGACCCTGTCCCGTTCTCTGCCCAGGAGGCCCAGCCGCTCCAGCAGCTCGGGAATCCTCCGTCGCGAGACAGCGGGTGGGATTCGATAAAGGTCGGCGAAGTAACGCAGGTTGTCGAGTCCGGACAGGCGCCAGTAAAGGCCACGCTCGCCGCCGAAGACGAACCCGATCCGCTTGCGCAGCGCCCACTGCTCCTTGACCGCGTCCAGGCCCAACACCAGCGCGGACCCCGAGGTGGGCAGCAAGAGGGTGGTGAAGATCTTGACCATGGTGGTCTTCCCCGCTCCGTTGGGACCGAGCAGACCAAAGAGCTCTCCCGGCGCGATTTTCAGGTCGACGCCACGGAGCGCCGCGCGCTCGACGCGCTCGCGCCGAAAGACGCCGCGTGTCGTCGTGTAAGTTTTGCGAAGCTCACGTGCTTCGATCGCAGGCTGAGTTGCCATAAGGCCTCTAGGCTAATGGCTCATGAATCAGTTCTTCGAAGCGCTCGGTCAGGACTGGGTCGACGCCGCGCTGAAGCGTGGCGCCAGCATCGGAAAGCCGGAGCTGGACTCGCGGGTCGCCCTCGAGCTGCTCGAGCTGGCGCGCGTGGCGGCGCATACGCAGGAGCGGCGGTTCGCTCCGCTCACGTGTTACCTAGCGGGTGTGGCGGCTGAGCGGCTGCGTGCGGAGACGCAGCTCGATGAAGAGGCGGTGGCCGCGTTCATCCTCGAGGTGAGACAGAAGCTGGAGGCCGAGAACCCCCGACCGACCTAACGGACGCTGATCACCGGCAGTTGACGGAAGCTCTGCACAGAGAGTCGCGCGGCCACCGCGGACGCGACCTTGCGGAGCGCCTGGGCGCCTGCGGTGTCTGGCCGCGACACCACAACCGGTACGCCCGCGTCGGCCTCTTCCCGGATCGCGCTCTCGAGCGGGATCGCTCCAAGGTAAGGGGTCCCCAAACGCTGCGCCGCGCGTTCGACCTGCCCATGATCGAAGACGTGGTGCTCCTCGCCGCATTTGCTGCAGACAAACCAGCTCATGTTCTCGATCAGGCCGAGCGGGTTGACGTTCAGGCCACGAAACATCTGGAGCGATTTCACCGCGATTTTCAGCGCCGCCTCCTGCGGGGTGCACACGATCGCGACGCCGGAAAGCGGGACCGCCTGCGCAAGGGTCAGCGAGGCGTCACCCGTGCCCGGTGGCAGGTCGACCACGAGGTAATCGAGCTCGCCCCACGTGACATCGGACAGCAGCTGCTCGA
The DNA here is from genome assembly GCA_005880795.1 of Chloroflexota bacterium. Classification (GTDB taxonomy): domain Bacteria; phylum Chloroflexota; class Dormibacteria; order Dormibacterales; family Dormibacteraceae; genus 40CM-4-65-16. The sequence continues at coordinate 32,314 of VBGP01000026.1, forward strand.
TGGCACGGGAGACCATCGGCCCTCGCCACACCATGGCCTTGTCGGCGCCGGCCAGCAGGCCGATCGAGATGAGCTTCATCCCGTATGCCTCGAGCGGGACCAGTTTCTGGTCGCGCACTTGTGGCGTGCCGTCGACGCCGAGCATCCCGGGCACCGATGGACCGTAGATGTCCGCGTCGAGCAGGCCAACGCGCGCGCCGGAGGTCTGCAGCGACGCGGCCAGGTTGACCGCGACAGTCGACTTGCCCACGCCACCCTTGCCCGATGCGACGGCAATGATGTGCTTTACGCCGGGGATCGCGCCGGTCCGCGCGCCGCCGTTGAAGGGGTTGCGGACGTTGGCCGTCATACGCAGATCGACCGCGGTCACCCCGGGGATCCCGCTCACCAGGTCGTGCGCGAGCGCCTGGAAACGATCCCGCACCGGGCACGCCGGTGTGGTCAGCTCGAACGTGAAGCTCACCGTGCCCTCACCCGAGATCGCCAGGTCTTTGATCATGCCGAGGCTCACCACATCGCGGCCGAGGTCGGGGTCTTTGATCGCGGCCAGGACCGCGAGCACCTCTTCCTTACTGGGCACTGAAGATCACCGCGGCGCGCAATGCAAGCACACCCACAAGCACCAGGAGCGAGACCACGACGGTGTCCAGACGTACCCGCGCCAGGGCGGCCGATCCGCCGGCCATCATCACGCGCATGTGGCCGCGCGCGCCCACCAGCCCCGCCGCGACACCCGCCACCGCAAGCGCCCAGAGAGCAAGCCAGGGCAGCACTCGTGGCAGGGTGCCGGCGGCTCCCACCGTCACGAAGAACACGATGATCAGTGCCAGCTCGAGCGCCGAGAAGTAGCCGGCCGCCTGGTGCAGCCGGGCCAGGCTGAAGGCAGCTTCCGGACGGTAGCGCATGAGCAGCCCGATGAGCGCTGTCGCGCCGCTCAGGCCCGAGGCGAGAAAAAGGCCGCCGAGCGACCACGTGTCGCTCCATACCGGTTGGTTGCTGACGCTGAGCAGCACCCCCGTATAGGAGGCGATGAAGATCCCGAGCACCGCACCGACGACGTTGAAAACGCGATTCAAGAACGGCGGCACTAGGGGGCTTCCCCTGCGATCGCTCAGCCACGCCTCGGCCGCCGAAACGAACGCGAAGAAACCGAACACCAGCAGCCCCCATGCCCCGACCGACATCGGGGACCAGTACTTGAAGTTGATTCCAGTTTCGCCCGGGGTGACGTCGACGAGCATGTGCCAGAAGCGAGTCCAGCTGACGCCGAGATCGGCCGTCAGGAGGATGGGACACAGCACCGTCGCAACCAGGCTCACGTAGAACCCGATCCTCGCAGCCGGCTCGTCTCTCGCCTCGCCGGACAGGCGCAGCAGGGTCGCGACCGCGTAAGAGCCCCCGGCAAGGCCGGCGAAGAAGAAGTAGAAAAGGATGTACCAGAGCCACTGCGGCGAGCGGACGAAATGCTCCGCGGCGAGGTAAACCATCAGCCCATCCCCCGGCGCCGGAACGCGATCAGTCCGCCGACGATCGCAAGCACGGCCGTGATCGCCGCGCCGACGTAGCCGCCCAGATCGTTGCGGCTGGGCAGCTTCGCGTTGTCCGCGTTGGGCAGGCCATAAGTCTCGGGCTTGTCCATGAGTAGGAAGAATGCATTCAATCCGCCGTACACCTTGTCGTCGCGACCGTAGAGCTGAGCCTGGGTCTGGCCCTGGCTGTGCAAGGTCGCGAGGCGAACGTCGGCGGCCTGCTGGAGGTCGGCGAGCGGACCGAACTGGATCGACTGGGTGGGACATGCCTTGGCGCACGCCGGCTCAAGGCCACCTTGCAGCCGGTCGTAGCAGAGCGTGCACTTGTGGGCGGTGCCCGTCTGCTGGTTCATTCCGATCACACCGTATGGACAGGCGGCGATGCAGTTCCGACATCCGTTGCACACGTCCTGCTGGATGAAGACCGTATTGAACTCCGTGCGGATGATCGCGCCGGTCGGACAGACCTCCATGCAGCTTGCGTGCTTGCAGTGCTTGCAGACGTCGGACATCATCAGCCAGGCGGTGCCGTCACCGGTCGTCGCGGACTGGTCGGGAACATGTTCGATGAACTTCACGTGCCGCCAGTTCTGAGCGTCGAGATCGCCGGTGTTGTCGAAGCTGTCGGCCAGGAATGTCGGGTTGTTGCCCTCGAGCTGGTTCCACTCCTTGCACGCGACCTCACAGGCCTTGCAGCCGATGCACACGCTCGTGTCGGTGAAGAACCCGTACTCCTCGCCGGCTTTTATCGTCGGCATTCTCAAAATCCCATCAGGTTCGGTGTGATCTTGGTAAAGCCGCGCTCCCGAGCGTAGAGGTCGAGCGGAATCGCCGCAAGCTCGTCGACGACGGCGACCGCGCCCGGATCGGCGGCCAGGTCGATGCTGAGCAAGTAGCCGCGGCAGCTCTCACATGCCTCAATGCGGAGGTGTGGAAAGACCGCCCCCGGGTCATGTGCCGGCACGACGCGTTGAAGGCCGCGCACGACACTTCCGTGTTCGCCCGACGTGGTGCCGTGCTCGCTGAAGATGGTGAGCTTCGCGCTGCGGTCCTCTCCGCATGCCGCGCAGGTCATGCGCGCGAAACCCCAGCCGGCGCCGCACCGGGCACAGACCAGGTACCTGGGCCCGGTCGCCAGGTCCTCGGGGCCGGGGGCGAAGTAGCTGAGCTGGGGAGGGCCGCCGCAGTGGGGGCAGTGCAGCGCATCGCGCGGTCCGGCGCAGACAGCCCGAGCCTCGGCGCCAAGCGCCTCCAGGACCGGTCCGAGGGCAGCCCGCGCGAGGAAACGGTCGACGGCCGGCTGGTCCTCACCGTCGATCCACGTCTGGACGATGGCCTGGGGATTCGTGCCTTCGAGGCGGCGGATGAGCTCGTGACGCATGGAGTCGGGCCCGGCGGCGACGCTGACGTCGATCACGCTCGGCACGACGAGCTCGGCGACATACGCGCAGAGCTTCTCGGCCGTCGGCCTCGAGGCAGCCGCGTCGTCAAAGGCCTTCTCCTGGACCCCCAGGAGCGAGCCGTAGAAGTCCAGCAGCTGGCGAGCGAAGCCGTGATGGGACCGGAGCTCACGGACCCGGCGCCGGCGCTCGGTCCAGACATCGCTCGCAGCGGCGGTGCCAGCGGCAGCGACAGACATCAGATCTTCTCCAGGTTGACCAGGAACGCCTTGAACTCAGGCGTCCGCGCATTCGCATCACCTACGAACGGCGTCAACGCGTTGGCCAGCCAGTACCGGCCATGACTCGGGTCGCTGTCGGCGGAGAGGCCGACGTAGCCCCAGTGAATCGGGATTCCGATCTGATAGACCTTCTGCCCGGCGACGGTCATCGGGCCGAGGCGCTTGGTCACAAGGGCAAGCACCTCCACCTTGCCTCGCTTCGAAGAAACCCGCACCTGGTCGCCGCTCTTGATGCCTTTCTCCGAAGCCAGCTCTTGAGGAATCTCGACAAACGGCTTCGGCTGCAGCTGGACCAGATGCGGCACATGCTGTGTGACGTAGTGCTCGTGCTCCGTGAGCCTGTAGCTCGTCGCGATGTATGGGAAGTCCTTGGCGGTGCCGAACCGGTCGGGACGTCCGGCGGCCTTGTCATAGAGGAACGCGACCGGGCTTGCCGAGTTGGTCGGATGCAGCGGGTTCTGTACCGGCGACTCGACGGGCTCGTAATGCTCCGGGAACGGACCGTCGACCATGCCGTTGCTGAACAGGCGGCCGACACCCTCGCCATTCATGATGAACGGCAGATACGCGTTGGGGTCATGCGGATCCATCGTCGCCGGGTAGTCGGGCACGTCGCCGACCCACTTGCTGCCGTTCCAGGTTATCCCGGGGCGCGCCGCGTCCCACGCCTTGCCGTTCAGGTCAGCCGACGCACGGTTGTACATCACGCGGCGGTTGAGCGGCCAGCTCCATGACCAGTTGGGATAGAAACCCATACCGGTCGGATCGTTCGTGTGCGGGTCTTGTATGCCCTGACGTCGCTTCATCAGGTTCCCGGTGTCTAGATAGCTGCCGGTGTAGATCCAGTCACCAGTGGTGGTGGTGCCGTCGTCTTTCAGGTTGGCGAAAGTGGTCATCTGCTTGCCAGTGCTGAGGTCCTTGCCGTTGATCTCTTTGGCGATCTCGTCCAGGTCGGGCTTCAGCGGGTCCTTGTAGTCGAAGGTCAGGCTCATGATGGGGTCGGGGAACTTGCCGCCCTGGGTCTTGTAGAGGGTCTTCACGCGCTGGAAGAGATCTGCCAGGATCCAGTGGTCGTGCCGCGCCTGGCCCTGGGGCGGCAGGACCTGGTCCTTCCATTGCGACCAGCGCCCGCTGTTGACGAACGAACCTTCCTTCTCGATCCAGTGGGTGGCCGGAAGCATGAAAACCTCGGTCTGCACCTGGCTCGCGTCGACGCCGGGCGCATGCCAGAACTCAGAGCTTGTGGTCGGAAGCGCGTCCATGATGACAAGCCATTTCAGCTTGGCCAACGCCTGCCGAACCTGGTTGCTGTCCGGGCCGATGCTGGCTGCGGTCATGCCCGACAGCATCAGCCCCTCCATCTTGCCCTTGAGGGCCTGGTCGTAGATCGTCATCCACGACGCGTTGCCGGCAGGCTTGGGGACGAAGTTGAACGCGAACTCGTTGTCCTTCTTCGCCGCGTCGCCGTACCAGGCCTTGAGCGTGCTGACCATGAACTTGCTGTAGTTAGTGCCGAAGAAGTTCCATGAGTTCTTGTCCGACTTCTTCGGAGCGCTCTGCGCGACGTAATCGGCGATCGTCTTCTGTCCTGGTGCCGGGATCTTGAGGTAGCCCGGAAGGATCTCCCACGAGATCGCATGGTCTGTGTTGCCCTGGATGTTGGCGTGGCCACGCTCGGCATTCATCCCGCCGCCTGGGCGACCCATGTTGCCAAGCAGAAGCTGCAGCACGGCGCCCGAGCGGATGAGCTGACCGCCGGTCGTGTGGTGCGTCAGGCCGACCGCGTAGACGATGGTCATCACCTTGTCGGGCTTGCCCATCTGGCCAACCATGTCGGCGACCTTGTTGAAGTCGGCAACCGGGATCCCCGTGATGCTCGAGACCATCTCTGGCGTGTAGCGCGCGTAGTGCGCCTTCATCAGCTGGAAGACGGAGCGTGGATTCTGGAGGGTCATGTCTCGATTGGCAAAAGTCGTCGCGGGGTCGGTGTCGTAGCTCCAGGAGGCGATGTTGTAGCTCCGCGCCGAGGCGCTGTAGCCCGAGAAGAGACCGTCGGTGAACGCGTAGCCGTCCTTGACGAGGAACGATGCGTTCGTGTAGTTGCGCACGTACTCGTCGTGGAACAGGTTGTTCTGCAGCACGTGATTGATCAGTCCGCCGAAGTACGCGACGTCACTTCCGGTCCGGATGCGCAAGTACATGTCGGCGACCGCTGACGTCCGGGTGAACCGGGGATCGGCGTGGATGATCTTGGCGCCGCGGTCGAGCTTCGCCCGCATGAACCACTGGAAGCCGACCGGGTGCGCCTCAGCCGGGTTGGCGCCGTTGATCAGGATGAGGTCGGCGTTCTTGATGTCGCGCCAGTGGTTCGTCATGGCTCCCCTCCCGAACGTGGCGGCCAAACTGACCACCGTGGGGCCGTGTCAAACCCTGGCCTGCTGCTCTAGATGAACCAGTCCCAGGCTTCGCATCAGCTTGGTGGCGAAGTAGCCCTCCTCCGAGCTGAACGCCGCGCCTCCCGCGAAGGCGATGCCTTCGGTGCGGTTGACCGTGTTGCCGTTGCCGTCCGTGGTTACGAAGGTGGCGTCGCGAGACGACTTCACGTTCTGAGCGATCTTGTCGAGCACGAAGTCCCATGAAACGCTCTTCCACCCGGTCGCACCGGGGGCCCTGTACTGCGGCGACTCGACCCGCCGCGGGGAAACCGCCAGCTGCATCGCCGTCGCGCCCTTGGGGCAGAGGCGGCCCTCGTTGACCGGGCTGTCAGGGTCGCCTTCGATCTGCAGCAGCTGGACTGAGCCGTCACTTTTCTGCCGCGTGTAGGCGACCAAGGAGCAGCCGACCGCGCAGTACGGACAGACCGAGTGGAGCTCCTTCGCACCGGCGATCCTCAGCTGTTGCTTCACCTTGGTCGACTCGGCCAAAGCGACGTCGAAACCCAGGCCCGCCGCAGCAAGCGCACTAGCGCCTGCGGCGCCAACCTTCAGAAAGTCCCGACGTGTGACTGTCGGCAAACTCATCCCCGAGCGACTCGAAGCTAGCTTAGGCCCTTCAGGCTGTCAAGTTTTCAGCCCGTTGACATCAGCAGGTCACTGCGGTCTTCTGGCTCAGGATTGCGCAGAAGATCGATCAACCGCGGATCCCAGGCGACGGTGACGCCGGTGACGCCGGCGGCCTCCTGCTCGCGCATGACGGACGCCCACGAATCGCGGTCGGCCGGCATGGCAATTGTCACCCAGGCTTCGT
>VBGP01000182.1:0-298 GCA_005880795.1 Chloroflexota bacterium
CTCATCCTCTCCCAGCTCGCGCCGCCGTCGGCCGTCCGGTATATCGGCACCCCACCTATGCCGACGACGATGCCTTGCTTCCCGTCAGCGCTGAAGCGGACCTGCTCGGGTCCTGGACCGTCCCACGTCAGCTGCCGCTGCCAGGAGTGACCGCCGTCGACGGTCCGGAAGAGGACCGTGGGCCCCGACAGCGATTGCGACGACCTGGTCTCCGCAATCCAACCCTCGTCCGCGGAAACGAAGTGCATCGCGGAGAAGTACACGTCCAGCTTTCCCGGTGCGCCGACGCTGGGCACGT
>VBGP01000182.1:337-3730 GCA_005880795.1 Chloroflexota bacterium
CAAGGCTCCATCTCGGCCGTGCCACGCGCGCGGCGCGCAGGTCGCGCGGCGTGATGGAGATCCTGGCCACGACCCGGCCTTCCACGCGTGCGGTCGATGGAAACTCCCGGTCGTATTCATCTGCGTAACCGCGCAGCCGCGTCTCCACGTCGGCTCGGGATGCCATCAGATCGCCACCTGGTCGGACATGCGGCCAGATGAAAGCTCACGCCGCAGTTTGCCGAGGGCTCGAAAGACCATCACCCGGACGGTGCCCTGGCGGGCGCCCATCATCCGAGCGATCTCCGCGAAGGATTGGTCTTCGAAATAGCGCAGGTAGATGGCCTGCCGCTCGCGCAGGCCAAGCACGTGCAGGGCGACCCTCATCGTCTCATCACCCGCGCGCTTCTCGACCATCTCGACCGGGTTCAGCACTGATGGGGCCGGCGGCTGAAGGCTTGCGCGGCGCGTTTGCCTCCGGTAGTGGTCGTGGGCCAGGTTGGCGACGATTCGGTACAGGTAGCGGCGGAACTCGACCTCGGATGAGGGTGTGTTCGGCGACGCCCACGCCCGAGCGAAGGCCTCCTGGACGATCTCTTCCGCTAGGTCCATGTCGTGAACGAGCACGTTGGCGAACTTCATGGCCGGACGCCCCAGGGTCCGAACCATCTGCTCGAAGCGGGCCTGGTCGTCGTTCATCGCGCTTTCCGGCTCGCATGCCGACCCCACAACGCGCGCATCGCTTGAAACGTTGCGGTAATCGCCGTCAGGCGGCAGGACGTGCGGCGTCCGGTACCTGGAAGACGGTCACCACGCTGAAGTTGGCGCCATCGAGCTGGAACGCGTAACAGCCAGGGGCCTCGATGTGTGTTCGGGCGAAGAACTGCCTCCAGAAACCCTTCGCATCGGCCGCCGACATCGCCGGCAGATCGAGCTCCTGATAGAACGGAACGGGCGCTCCGCTGATGGTCACGCTGATAACCGGCGCGCCAGGTGGCGGGCTGCCCGCACTCGAAAAACCGCCGATGGGAAACGTGATCGGCTCGGAGAAGGCGACGAAATGGGCTCCGTTGATCTGGTGCCCACGGATCAGGACCGGCCCTTCGTATTTGGGTTCGATCAGCCAGACCTCGTTGTCGAAGCTCCCGGGATAGATCTGGACGATGCCGCTGAGGTATGCGGGGCCGGGGCCGAAACCAAAACCCGGACCCTTGCCCTTGCCCCCGCTGACGACAGGCGCCAGGTCGTGAGGCTGGGTGATCGGGCAGGACGCATTCGCCCCCACGGCCGGGAGGTTGAATGGGCGTTTGCGCAAATCGGCGAGGTTTGAGGCGGTTGCCACGGCGTTGTTCGCGGCTGGAGCTTCTGCGGTGATCGGGCCCCCATGAGAAGTCCCGCCGCACGCGGCGACCACCAGAGCGACAACGATCGCCATCCACGCCAACGCCGCGGGTCGAGCCACCGTCATCCCACACAACGACCGCCGAAAGCCGATTGTTACAGCGGTTTGGTTAACCCCTGAAGCCTGAAGGCGCGCCGGGCGGCAGGTAGGGCGACGGGTCCACCGGCTTCTGGTTGATCCGGAGCTCGAAGTGAAGGTGAGCGCCGGTCGAATTCCCTGACGACCCTTCGAGCCCGACCGGCTGGCCCTGGCTGACCCTGTCCCCCACCTTGACCACTGCCGTCGACAGGTGGCCGTACAGCGTGTCCAGCCCGCCGGAATGCGCGATGACGACGTAGTTGCCGTAGCCGCTGCTGGAGCTGCCGACCAGCGCGACGATGCCGTCGTCGGCCGCGTAGACCGGGGAGCCGAACGGTTCGACGAGGTCGATACCAGTGTGGAAGTGCGGGTAGCTCCCGTACGCGGGCTCGAACCAGTACTTGCTCGGGCCGAACGGCTGCGAGATGTTCGCCTGGGGCTCCGGCCAGATGAATCGGTACTTGGTCGAGTGGCCGGCGCTGGCCGGGATCGTGCCCACGTTGTTCGACTGCGACCACAGCTGCACCTGCGTCCACACCGCCTGCATGGCCGCGGCGATGATCGCGTCCTGCTGCTTCTGCAGCATGTCGGTGACCGCTTGCGCCAGCTGCGCTGATTGCCTGCTGAGCAGCGCCATCTCGGTTTGCGTCTGGTAGATCTTCGTCTGCAGGTCGTTGACCGACTGCTGCTGCTGCGCCTGCAAGTCCCTCAGCTGCGCAAGCTCGGAGTCGAGCTTCTGGCGTTCTTTGATCTGCTCCTCGCGCGCCTTCTGCGCTTTGACGCGTTCGTCCTGGACGCCCTGGAGGTCCTGAGCCATCAGCGATTTCAGCTCGGCGGCGCGGGCGCCGGCCACGTTGAGATCCGCCATACGTGTGAGCAGGTCGCTCAGGCTCTGGGCCTGGCCCAGGATGACGAGCACCGAACCGGGGGCGACGTACATGGCGTGAGCGAGCTCGCGGAGCTGCTGCCGCTCGGACTCGATGCGCTGCGTGAGAAACGCCTCTCGCCGCTGGTGGTCCGCGATCTCGACCTCGAGTGCGGCGATCTTCTGCTGCACCTCGTCGATCTTCCCCTGCACTTCCGCCTGCTGGGCCGCGTTTTCCTCGAGCGACTTCCGCAGCTGCTGTTGGGCCGCCATCGCATCCGCGAGGTTGCTGCCGAGCTGGGCGCGGATCTGATCGATCACCGCCAGCTGCTGCTGAGGATCGGATGGGCCGGTGTCAGCGGTGGCGATCGAGCGGTCTGCCCCAAGGACGAGAAACGCCACGATGAGGGCTAACAGCGGCCCCCTCACGCTTCCATGTGCCTCCGCACGCTGACCAGGGATGACCCAGAGCCGAGACCCAGGCCGGCGGCGAAAACCATCGCGCCCACGACCGCAGCGACCGCCGCGGTGACGCCAGGGGCAAATTGGGTGAAGGTGCCCGAACCGGCGGCGATGCCCGTCATCGCCAGGCCGAAGGTCACCAGGCCGGCAGCCATACCGGCGAGACCGCCGGTGATCGCGCCTTCGACAACGAACGGCCCGCGGACCATCCAGCGTGGCGCCCCGACGAGCTGCATGATCGAGATCTCGTCTCGACGGTCGTGGATCGCGGCCTTGATGCTGTTGATCGTCACCGTCACCGCGACGAACCCGAGCATGCTCAGGAGCGCGAAGCCCGCGACGGCCGTGCCGAACAAGACCGCCTGGATGCGCTGGTAGGCGCCTCGGTCATAGGACGTTGGATAGAGAGGGTCGACGGCGCCATCGTCGCGCGCCATCGCGTCGATCCCGGCCACGTCGTCGATGCTCTTGAGCTGCACGTCCAGGCTGGCGGGGAACGGGTTGCTCTCGGTGGCGTCCGCCAGCTCGGGCAGCCCCGGCATGCGCTGAGCTCGCGCGAGGGCCTGGGATTTGGAGGTGTAGCTGACGCTCGCGACGCGCGGGTCGT
>VBGP01000183.1 GCA_005880795.1 Chloroflexota bacterium
GCACGTTGCCGAGATTGCGGAGCGTCTGCTCGAGCTCGGGTCCGAAGCCGCCCTCGACCATCTTCCCGTCGTCGCCCAGGCCGATCTGACCTGACGTGGCGATCGTCTGTCCAATCCGACACCATGGGCTGTACGGTCCGACCGTCTTTGCCATGAATCGCTCCTCCTCTATTTCGTCTCGGCCTGCGGGACTCGAATAGGACCGTCGAGTCACACATCGGACCGTAGTAGCTCTCGATACCGACTGTCTTGAACGATCGTGCGACTGGACGTGCAACTACCGTCCCGACTAACTTCGAGCGCTGCCCCTACGACCCGACACGGCTGTGCGGCACGGTTGAGACGAGTCGGTCATCCTGCCAACAGGCGGCGCCGGAACGTAGGAGATCAGAGACGACCCGCTCTGCAAACTCTTCGGACGGAAGGCCGGCCAAGGGGGCGAAGTCGTGGACCCAACGCCGGGCCTGGAGGTACGGCATCAGTTGGGAGCGGCGAAATCCGCCATGGATCATGAGTGCAAAGCCGAAGATGCGCCGGGACCCGTGATAAGCCATCCGCGCGGGCTCTTGGCGCCAGAGCCAGAGTCGCTCCAGCGACCTCTTGATGCAATCGGCTACGTCCTCGATGAGCTCGCCGTGCCCGGCCACTGCGACATGGGCGTCCAGGAGTCCAATCCGCTCGAGCGTGGCGATCGCCACCTCTAGAGCAGCGGCACCATCCAGGAAGGGATTGATCCAGGCCACATCGCTGGCCAGGATGGCGTCACCCGCAATCAGGACCCTTGAACGATCCTCGAAAAGGGCAATCTGCCCGACCGAATGGCCAGCCGCCGGCACGACGCGCAACCTGACTACGCCTGTGTCGAGCATCTCGCCCGCCTCCACTAGCCGGTCCACATGGAACAGGTCGACCGGCTGGTCAAGCCAGGCCGAGCCGAATGACTCGGGATCGCCAGCGTTGACGCGCGAGCCCTCGGTGACGGAAGCAGCGATCGGCATCCCGAATCGGTTCGCCAGGCCTGCGTTGCCGCCTACATGATCCGAGTGCCAGTGGGTGTTGAATACGAGCGCCGGCTCGTCTGGCAGCAGGGCGAGGGTCGCCTCAAGATCAGTGCCGAAGCCACTGTCAACCAGGACAGGCCGGGGGCCTCGCAGCCATGCGAAGTTGCAGCTGGGAAAGAGCCGGGGCCGGAAGTCGAGCCAGTCGGGCAGGGCTACTGCAGCCATGCTTGCTCCCTCGGAAACGACGGGTTCAATGAAGCACCGCGAGCGCGGTCGCGCCGACGAGGGCCACCGCAAGCGCGGCGTTTACCACGCGGGCTCGACCTGGGTCGCGGAGCAGCGGCGCGATTGATGTGCCGGCGACGAGCCATATCGCGCAGATCGCAATGATCATCGCGGTCAGCACCGCGATTTTGGCGGCAGCGTCGGTTGTCGCGTCGTCGGCGAGTCGGCCGCTGGCGAAGACTGCGGCGATGGCGACCCAGGCCTTCGGGTTGGCGATGCCGAGCAAAGTTCCCCCCGCGACCGAGAACGTGCTCGAGGCTTCGGTCGGTTCCGCGAGTGGCGGTGCGGTCGCGATGTGGTACGCCAGCCAGAGGATGTACGCCACCGAGATCCAGATCAGGATGGAGCCGATCGCGGGAACGGCCAGGAGCGCGGCCGTAATTCCGGTCGCGACCGCCAGGAGCACGATCGTTGTGCCAACGACGATCCCGATCAGGTACGAGAGCGATCGCCGCACGCCGTAGGCCGAGCCGGCGGCCATAAGGCTGATGGTCGCGGGACCGGGACTGCCCATGATTACCAGCGAAATGAACAGTAGCGGCCCGACCGATCCCCAGCGAATGCCATCGACCAGAAGCACCTCAGGCACTGCGGGCGCTATACCTTTGTCCCATGCCGCAGACGCTAGGAGGTATCGATGCCGGCGGTCTTGAACAATCCCGCAGCCGGCGGTCGGACTCGATCAGGTTCGGACCGAGTGCGCACGGGATCGAACGCGCCGAGGTGTACCTCTCCACATGCGCATTCGAGCCGCATCGGCACGACACCTACGCCATCGGAATTACGACAGCCGGCGTGCAGACGTTTCACTACCGCGGCTCGCGCCGCGTCTGCCTGCCGGGTCAGCTCCACGTCTTGCATCCTGATGAAGCGCACGACGGCGCAGCGGGAACTGACGGCGGGTTCGGCTACCGAATTCTCTACA
>VBGP01000184.1 GCA_005880795.1 Chloroflexota bacterium
CGTTCGTGACGCTTTGGCCGGTCGCGCGCTGCCGTTTGTCGCCGATCCCATTCAGCAGCTGGTACCGGCGGCCAGACTTATCGCCTCCCTGCTTTCCGATATCGACGAGCCGATCAATGAGCTCAGCTCCGCTGAGATCGCCGTCGCGGTCGCCGATGGCCTCGTTTCGTTAAGCGGCCACTCCGACCGCCGGAAAGCGGCTATCGATACCAGGGCGGTCGAGCTCGCGCGCGACTATCTCGCGGCCCACGCACGTGAGCAGACCTCGGCCTCGATCCTCGAAAAGATCGCGGGTACTGACCGCTTCACGATCGCTCGCCACTTCCGATGGGCGTTTGGGACGAGCCCCGATCGATACCGGACTTTGCGCCGCCTGGCGCTGGCGCGGGCTGCGATAGAGAGCGGGCAATCACTTGTCCGAGCTGCATCCGAGGCCGGCTTCGCTGACCAAAGCCACATGACACGTCAGTTCAAGCGAACCTATGGTCTGACGCCCGGTCGCTGGATGGCCCTCACAGCAGGCTCGTCGCGAGAGACTGGCGCGAGAGCCCCGAGCCGGTAGCCAGCCAAGAGCGTACCCGGCGCCGTGTAGCTGACCTTCGAAAAGAACGCTTGGTTGGTTCGGCCCTTAATGTCGGCCCCACGGTCCTGACCCGTGCGACCGCCAGCTGGGCGCTACTGCGGACCGACTGATCGCCGACTACGGTCTCCCCCACTCCGATGAATGTGGTGCCACTCGCTATGGCCCTGCCATACCAGTTGGGATACAAAGCCCTGCGGAAGAGCATTTCCTTGCCGCATTTCTGCGAGAGGAAATCGTCGAGAAGATGCGAGGAAATGGTCTTATTGAATTTGGAGCCCACGGGCGGACTCGAACCGCCGGCCTTCTCCTTACCAAGGAATTGCTCTGCCAGCGAGTCAACTGCGGCGGGCTGGCAGGTGTTGGGTCAGGACCCATGGCTACAAAAT
>VBGP01000169.1 GCA_005880795.1 Chloroflexota bacterium
GCTTGCTGGCCGGGCGCTTGAAATACCGGCCAAAAGAGCGTATGACGGGACTGCGCTAGCACGCCCGAGTGGCTCAAGACACCAGGGAGGTTTGAAGCCTATGGTGAAATTCGAGATCTCCACGCATATCAATCGACCGCTGGCCGAAGTGTTCAAGTACATGGCGGATCCCACCAAGCAGCCCGAATGGAACTCCATCGTCGAGGAGGCGGTACCGTCGGAAACCCCAATCAGGATGGGGACCAAGATTCAGACTCGGGCAAGGTTCCTGGGGCGGAAAATGGAGTCGACCGCCGAGGTGACGGAGTACGAGCTCAACAAGCGCTTCGAGCAGAAAAGCGACAAACCATTTCCGCTCAAGATATCCAATTTGTTCGAGGCCGAAGGTAGCGGGACCAAGGTTGTTGCGGTCTTCGATGGCGACCCAAGCGGATTCTTCAAACTAGGCGAGCCGATCCTCGCCAGGATCGCGAAGAATCAACTACAGGCGCAGTTCGACACGGCGAAAGAACTCCTGGAAGCGCAGGTTCCGGCCCAGAGGTAAGGGAGCCGGCGGGCGGCTAGCGCCCGGATAGCGCGCCACGTACCCCTGCCGTCCAAGGTGGCACGATCAGCCTCGCTTGGTGAGTGGTTCTTTACAGGCTAGGTTCCACCTCCGCTCTCGCCGGTGCATTCTCCCGGCATGGACTCATGTCAACCGTCTGGTGTTCCCCCAGCCGGAGATCCGGCAACACTCCGGAGACTCCGAGCAGCCCTGGAACTGGCGCCCGCGCGTGCGGTGTTCAGCGGTAAGAACGCGGCCTGGCTGCACGGCCTCGAGATCGAACCCTGCGATCCGATCGACGTGACCGTTCCGATCAAGCCGATGAATGGGACCGACCCAGACGAATCGCTTGGGTAGGAAGAGTTATACTTCGCCCATAAAGACCGCCGTTTCGATCCCCGACCGCATCTTCGAGGCGGCTGAGCAGTACGCCCGCCGTCGCGGGATTCCACGTAGCCAGGTTTACGCAGAAGCACTGGCGCGTTTCATGGCCGAGCAAGAATCCGACGAGGAGCTGACCGAGGCGTTGAACCGCGTCTGCGCGGAGGTCGACACAAGTCTTGACGAGTTCGGCCGGGCTGCGGCGCGCCGGGTGGTCCTGCCCGCGTCCGAGTGGTAGTTCGCCGAGGCGAAGTGTGGTGGGCGGACCTGGGATCGCCGAGAGGATCGGCCCCCGCGTTAAGGCGCCCTGTGATAGTCGTGTCCGCCGACTTCGTGAATCGCTCGGCGATACGTACCGTTTCGGTCGTAGGGCTTACGTCCAATGTGAGATGGGCAGGTGCTCCCGGAAACGTACTGATCGCTGCCGGCATGGCCGGGCTGTCTCAGCAATCTGTGGCCAATGTGACCCAGCTGCAAACGATCGAAAGGTCCGACCTTGACGACAAGCTCGGCAAACTGCCCAGACAGGTGATGCGCGATATCGACGCGGGGTTGAGAAGGGTCCTCGACCTGTAGCTCGGCTCGCGTTGCCTGTGCCATCGACCCCGAGCAAGCGTTGATTCAGGTATGGAACAGCCCCGGCCCTCATGGGCCGGACTGCTCGCCGGAATGGCCGCGAGCCTGGCGGGCTCGGCCCTTTTCGTCGCCGGTGCATTCCTGCTGCAGACCGAGTGGCGCTCGGGTCAGCTACTCCTTGCGTCCGGGATCGCTCTCGCCGCCATTTCGGGCCTGATCTTCGTGCGATTCACGACGAGAGGTGCTCGCCGGCGGCGCCTCACATTGCTGCTCGCAGTGATCGGCGCGTTACTGGCTCTCAACGGTCTTTGGTTGGCGCTGTTCGTCTCGCCTCCGGCGCATTGAACGAGTCGTCACGTGGAGCTGCACCAAATTCCTCACGCAGTCGGACGTCGCCGGTCAGGGTCCCAGATAGTCGGTGGTTTGTGGCCTCGCCACAATAGCCCGACGCGCGCAGCTCACCTAACCCGGTTCAACCCGCCAATTCCGCGCGCCTGGCGTCAGCGGTGGGCCACACGTCACAGGAGGACCGGCCAGACCACCACTGCCAGTCCACCCGCGACGCATGCCACCCCGACGATCCTCGGCAGCAGCTCCCCACGTCTCACGTTCTTCTCGATGAAGAACACCGCGGCAAACACCGCCATCCAGGCGATGTTCATCAACCCCAGCACGGCGAGGACCGCCATCAGCGCCCAGCAGCAGCCCAGGCAGTAAGTGCCATGCGAGACGCCGGCCCGCACCGCCGATGCGGAACCGCCGCCGAAGTCGTGGCTGAGGATGAAACCAAGCGGCGACCGGCAGGCTCGAAGGCATGCGTCCTTCAGCGGCGTGAACTGGTAGATCCCGGCGGCGACGATCACCGCCCCGCCAACACGGGGCAGCCATGACGGCGCCGTCATCCAGATGTGGCTCGCAGCCTGAAGGATCGCGAGCGGCACCAGGCCCGCAGCGGTCCACACCAGGAGGTAGCCGAGCACGAAGGCGGCGGTCGGCGCGACCCCCGCGCCACGCGAGCGCGTGACCGACGCGAAGGCGAGGGTCATCGGCGCGACCGAGGGGAACATCATCGCGACCATCATCACGAGCCACGTGATGAGGAACAGCGCAGCGCCGACCATCGCGATCCCGCCCATCCCCATCGAACCGGCCTGACTGACGGTGACCAGCCAGGCCGCCGCCGCACACACGAGGAGAGCGGCGACTATCCCCGCGGAGAGCGGCCGGGGCAGCGGCGCGACCTGTTGCACTTTCGGTCGGTCAGGCAGACCAGCGGAAGGGCGCCGAGAACGCACTCTTGCCGCTGTTGTGGAACTCCATTCCGAAAGCCTTGATGTGGGATTCGGTCGGCCGGGCGATGGTCAGCGTCGTGTTCGAGGGATGAAATACGCCCACCAGCTTGGTTGGCTCAGAAAGCGCCTCGGGCGTGTAGTCCTCGACCTCGACCGAGATGTCGCGGCCGATCTTGACGCGGTGTTTGTGTCCGCTGTCGTGATATTCGATCGGATGCTGCTCGATGCCCAGCACCTCTTTGATCAGTGGGGCGAGGCTCGCCATCGGGCCGCCCATCTGGCCCGAGAACACGCCGGCCAGCTTGTCCGCCTGCTCCTTCGACGCCTTGTCGTCGATCAGCAGGCCGACGCGCCAGTTGCCGTCCATCATCTTGGCGGGCGCGTCCGCGACCACCGAGACGCTGTGCCCGCTGACGTCCACACCGTCGATCTCGCCACGCTGGATGTGGTAGTTCAGGATCACGTTGCAGCGGTCCTGGGTCGCCGGAGTGGCAAAGCTCGTGACCGAGCATGGGCACGCGAACGTGCAGTTGCAGTTCTCGAAGTAGGTCCCCTCAACGTTCCAGCTCATGGGCATACCTCCGTATCGCGCTTCTGAGAACGCCTGAAGCGTACTACGATCCCAGCGTGAGCCCTGCCCCCCGCGGACCGATGAAGATGCCCAAGCCGACCGAGGCGACGAAGGCCGCGTTCGCGAAGGTTGTGCCGGACGGCCCAGGGATCACCTTGAAGCCGATGTTCGGCCAGCTCTCCGCGTTTGTGAACGGCAACATGTTCTGCGGGATCTTCGGCGAGGAGCTGATGGTGCGCCTGCCCGCGGAGGAGATCGCGAAGGTCAAGCAGCAGGGTGGCAAGGATTTCGAGCCGATGGCCGGCCACAAGATGGGCGGCTACGTCGTGGTGCCGGGCGACTGGCGCGCCAAGCCGCCAACCGCGCTGATCAAGCGCGCCCTGGAAGAGACGAGAAAGATGCCCGCCAAGACACCGAAGAAGAAGTAGGGACCAGCCCCTCCGGCGCTTCGCGCCACCTCCCCATAAATGGGGAGGAGCAGCGCCGCTACTTCTTCTTGCGCTTCGGGGTGCTGAGTCCCCAGTCCTGGGGAGTGACCGGCTCGGGTTGCGCTGCCGGTTCGGGAGTCGCCACGACCTCGGGTGCCGGCTCTGAGACGACCTCCGCCTTGTGCGCACCCATCGATACGCGGCCGGTGAAGGTTGCCCCGTCCTCGACGGTCAGGCGCGCGACGCGCACCTCGCCGCCGATCAGCGACGCGTCGCTGCCGACCACCAGCCGGTTGTATGCGGTCACCGCCCCGTTCACCTTGCCGGCCCCGGCGATCTCGATGTCACCCGTGGCCTCGAGGGTGCCCTCGACGGTGCCGGACACTTGGAGGTCGCCCTCGATGTACAGCTGGCCGACCAATCGGTCTTTCGGACCCAGGACGACCGAGTTGCGCCGGCCGTTGGCGCCGTTCTCGGCCGGGACCTGGGTCGGGACCCTACTGACCGGACGCCTGGTGCTCAAAGTCACCCATCCGGACGTGGC
>VBGP01000142.1 GCA_005880795.1 Chloroflexota bacterium
TGAAGAGCTCCATCAGCTCGCGCGAGTAGTTTTCGTTAGGACTCTGGCCGGTCGAGGTGGCGAGATCGAGGTAGCGCAGCATCGCCGGGTCGGTCGTCACCTGCAGCAGCATCGAACGCAGGTCGGTCATGGCCATGCGACGCCACGTGAGGTTCTGCCAGTAGGTGTAGGTCTCGTCGGCGACCTTGCGGTAGTCGCTCGTGAAATGACCGTGCCAGAAGAGGGTCATCCGCTCCGCAAACGGTGTTGGCGTGGTGAGCATGTGATCGATCCACCACTGCTGCAGCTGCGCGACTGGGAAGCGACCGCCTGGCGTGTTGGCGGACGCGAGAGCAGGTGGCTCGGCCGGTTTGGTTTCGATCAACCGGTCAAGCGTCTTGTTGAATCCGTCCGAAAGCGAAGCCTCGAGCTGGGCGGACGTGTAGCCGAATGACGTCCGCCGAAGCAGCTGCATCACGCGCGCGGATTCGGAGTTGAGCGGCGATACCCAGTTGGTGGCGGATGCGGTTCGCGGGCCGGCGATCTGCTGCATCGAGCCCCCGAGCAGCCGGACGACGCCGACGCCGACGCCTGTGGCAACCGCGGTGGCGAGGGCCTGGCGGCGGGTGATGCCCCGTGATCGAACCTTGGGGGACGCGACTTGTTCTTCGATTGGTGCAAGGCTCACGAGCTCATTGAACCCCGGTCCGCCGGGGTTGGGCATTACCTGGTTGTGAAGAATTCGTAAGCGCTGGCGGCGTGGTGTGGATTAGGTGCACTTGGCGCAAAAAGCTCCTTTCGCGCTTTTCCAATGGGACGTTTTGCGCAAAACGAACGGAATCCGTGGGAAGTGACGGTCGACGCCCAGTGGGTTCTCCAAGGGACGATCGTTAACAGGCTGGCTTGCGTCAGGTAAAGCAGGTGCTCAGGCTCTTGCTATGGTCGGTCGGCTTGGGGGAGGGAGCCGGCGGGAGAGGGAGGGCCCGCAAGAGGCGGGTCATTTTCGAGGCAAGCGGTGAGGTTAGCTCGCTACTGCTAGGATTTTCAGGACAATGCCTAGCTATCGGCTCGGGCAGGCCGCCAAGACCCTGGGCGTCAGCGTCGACACCGTGCGGCGCATGGTCGACGACGGCCGGCTCATCGCGGTGCGCAGCTCAGGCGGGCAGCGCCTGATCGACGGCGCGTCCCTGGCTGCACTTGCCAAGCCGAAGCGCGACCGGCGCGCGGTGGCGGTCAAGCAGTCGGCGCGCAATCGATTCCCGGGCATCATCACGCGCGTCATCAAAGACCGCGTCGCGGCCCAGGTCGAGATCCAGGCCGGCCCGCACCGCCTGGTTTCCTTGCTGACAAGAGAGGCGGTCGACGACCTCGACCTCAAACCCGGCATGCCCGCCGTCGCCGTCGTGAAGGCAACCAATGTGCACGTCGAGCTGCCACGTGATTAAGCGCGGCCTCGCCGTCGCGGGCTTCCTTGTGCTCACGAGCTGTGGTGGGGGAGTTGGTACCTCCGGGCCGTGTGCGTTGATGAGCTGCGGTGGGCCGCCATCCAACATCACGGTCTTCGCGGCTGCCTCGCTGCAGCCGGCGTTCGACAAGATCGCTGTGCGGGTCAAGAGCCAGTACTATCTCGCGACCACATTCAACTACGCCGGAACCCAGACCCTCACCACGCAGCTGATCCAGGGCGCCCAGGCCGACGTCTTCGCCTCGGCCGACACCGTCCACATGACAACGGTCCAGAATGGCGGACTCGTAGGGGGCGACACCAGAGTCTTCGCCCACAACAAGCTCGAGATCGCGGTCGAGCGGGGCAATCCGAAACGTATCCGCAGCCTCGCCGACCTGGCGCGCTCCGGCCTCGTCGTGGTACTCGCCGACCCATCGGTCCCTGCTGGCAAGTACGCGCAGGAGGCGCTGGCCAACGCGCACGTGACAGTGCACCCCGCCAGCCTGGAACCGCAGGTCACCGGCGTGCTGAGCAAAGTCGCATTTGGCGAAGCCGACGCGGGCATCGTCTACGTCAGCGACATCGTCACCAGCGGCAAGGTCGACGGGATCGCAATCCCCGACACCCAGAACGTGATTGCCGACTATTCCATCGCACGACTCAACTCGGCGTGGAACAGGGCCGGCGCCGATGAATTCTTCGCCTACGTGTTGTCGTCCCAGGGTCAAGCAATCCTGTCTGGCGCCGGGTTCGACACCGTGTGAGCCGGGCTCGGATCCCATCGCCGCTGCTGGCTATGGCGGCGGCCGGGCTTCTTCTGTTTCTCCTGCCCCTCGCCGGCCTGATCATTCGCGCACCCTGGGGTCAGGTCGGCCCGGCCCTTGTCGCCCCCGAGACTATGACCGCGCTCGGCCTCTCGCTCTTTTGCTCGGTGACCGCGACAGTGGTTGCACTCGTGCTAGGTATTCCGCTTGCCGTTGTTCTGGCGCGCACACATGGAACGCTGCGCAGCCTCCTGCGCGCGCTCACCACGCTGCCCATGGTCCTGCCGCCGGTCGTCGGCGGCGTCGCGCTGCTGCTTGCCTTCGGGCGTCGTGGCTTGATCGGCGCGCCGCTCTACCAGGCGTTCGGCATCCAGATCGCTTTCACAACTGCCGCTGCAGTGATCGCGGAGACATTTGTCGCGATGCCCTTCCTCGTGATCGCGGTGGAGGGCGGTCTTCGGTCGATGGACCACCGCTACGAAGAGGCGGCCCGCGCGCTCGGTGCGGGCAGCTGGCGCGTGTTCGCGCGCGTGACGCTTCCTCTCTTACGTCCGGCGATCTTCTCGGGCGCGGTCCTTTGCTGGGCGCGCGCGCTGGGCGAGTTTGGCGCGACCATCACGTTCGCGGGCAACCTGCCCGGCCGAACCCAGACCATGCCGCTCGCGGTCTACGTCGCGAACGAAACGCACCCTGAGGGCGCGATCGCTTTGAGCCTCATCCTGCTTGCTGTTTCGCTGGCGATCCTCATCGGCATGCGCGACCGGTGGCTGGGATCGCTTTGAGTCTGCACGCCTCGATTCGAGTCCAGCGCAACGGGTTCGCGCTCGACGTCGACCTCGAGGTCGGCGCGGGCGAGACAGTCGCCGTGCTCGGCCCCAACGGCGCCGGCAAGACGACATTGCTGCGCGCGCTCGCCGGCCTGGTCCCGATCGACGGGCGGGTGGAGCTGGACGGCGAGGTGCTCGATGATTCGGCCGCCGGCCGCCACGTCCTGACGGAGCACCGGCGCGTCGGGCTGGTCTTTCAGGACCACGCCTTGTTTCCACACATGACAGTGCTGGACAACGTCGCGTTCGGTCTGCGTCGCGACTCCTCGCGGATCGCGCGGGAATGGCTCGATCGCGCGGGCCTGGCCGACAAGGCTCACGCCATGCCTCGCGAGCTGTCGGGAGGCCAGGCGCAGCGCGTGGCGCTCCTCCGGACGCTGGCCACCGAGCCGCGACTTCTCCTCCTCGACGAACCGCTTTCAGCCCTTGACGTCACGATCCGCGCGGAGGTTCGGCGCGAGCTCTCGCGCCAGCTTTCGGGATTTCAAGGAGTCCGCATTCTTGTCACCCACGACCCCCTGGAGGCGATGGCGCTGGCCGACCGGCTCGTCGTGCTCGAGCAGGGAAAGGTCGTCCAGACTGGGTCCCCCGCCGAGGTGACCGCACGACCCCGCTCGCGCTTCGTCGCCGACCTCGCGGGGGTGAACCTCCTGCGCGGGCGGGGCCGCGGCCGGCACGTCGAGCTCGAGGGCGGCGCGATGCTGACTGCCGCTGAGGCGGGTGAAGGCGACGTCTTCGCCGTCATTCATCCGCGAGCAGTCGCGCTGTTCCTGGCCAAACCCGAGGGCACGCCGCGCAACGTGTGGCGCGGCCGCGCCGAGGACCTCGACCTCCAGGGTGAGCGCGTCAGGGTGCGGCTGAGCGGGACGGTACCACTGGTGGCCGAGGTGACTCCATCCGCCGTGCGCGAGCTCCACCTCGACTCCGGCGCGGAGGTCTGGGTCGCCGTGAAGGCAACCGAAATCTCCGTCTACCGCGCGTAGGGGTCGCTCCGCAGCAAGGCCCGCGTTTAGATCTTCCGTTACTTGGTAATCTTGTAAGCACCATGGTGGAGTCAGTAGCCGAGGAGCAGGCTCTGGACGCCTACTCGTCGATCGTCACCTCGGTCGCGGAGAAGGTTCTCCCCTCTGTCGCGAGCCTGCGCATCGGCCGGGCCGGCCGCGGTTTTGGCGGCGCCGGCTCTGGTGTGGTCATCACCCCTGACGGCTTCCTGGTCACCTCCGCCCACGTCGTCGCCGCCGGCAACTCGGCCAGCGCGTCTTTCCTCGACGGCACCGAGTACGACGTCGACGTCGTCGGGGCCGACCCCCTCTCCGACCTGGCCGTGGCTCGTGCCCGCGCCGACGGGCTGAACCCGGCGCGCGTCGGCAACGCCGACCAGCTTCGGGTCGGGCAGCTGGTCGTCGCGATCGGCAACCCGATGGGATTCTCGGGGTCCGTCACGTCCGGGGTCGTCAGCGGGTTAGGCCGCTCGCTGGCGACCGCGGACGGCAACGGGCACCGGCGCTTCATCGAAGACGTCATCCAGACCGATGCCGCGCTCAATCCCGGCAACTCGGGAGGCGCGCTCGCGGACTCGCGGGCTCGACTCATCGGAGTCAACACCGCCGTCGCGGGCATGGGGCTTGGGCTCGCGGTGCCGATGAACGGCACGACGCAGGCGATCCTTGCCGCGTTGATGAGGGACGGCCGCGTCCGCCGCGCCTACCTTGGCATCGCCGGCGGCACGCGAAACCTCCCACCCGTGATCGCGGAGCGGCTCGGCCGCAAGGCGGGGGTCGAGGTGCATGAGGTCGTGACCGGCAGTCCCGCGGCGGGCGGCAAGCTGCTCGGGGGCGACGTCATCGTCTCGGTCGGCGAGGTCGGCGTGAGCAAGGCGGGCGACCTGCAGCGGCTCATGGTCGATACCAGGATCGGCGCGAAGCTGACGCTGACGGTGCTGCGCGGCGACCAGCTGCTGACCCTCGACGTGGTCCCGGTCGAGCTGACCTGACGACCTAATACACTCCCGGGTGGTGGCGAAGAAGGACGTCCGCACCCTCCTGCGCGCGAAAATCCACGAAGGCCAATTCCGGATGGTCGACGTCGGGCCCGCCTCGACACCAGGACTGAAAGGCGGGGACAAAAAGGCGCTTCGCGAAGTGAAAAAGCATCGCGATGAGCTGTTCGAGCTGCACGAGCGTCTCTACGCCGAGCGCAAGCACTCACTTCTTGTAGTCCTCCAGGGAATGGACACCGCGGGCAAGGACGGGACGGTGACCCACGTGGTGCGCAACTTCAACCCACAGGGCGTGCTCATCACCCCGTTCAAGGCGCCGACGCCAGAAGAGAAGCGCCACGGATTCCTCTGGCGCATCCGCCGCCGCCTGCCTGAACCAGGCTTCATCGCGATTTTCAACCGCTCGCACTACGAAGACGTGCTGATCGCCCGCGTCCACAACATGGCGCCGGCCCGCGTGATCGAGCGGCGTTACGCGCTGATCAACGAGTTCGAAAACAACCTGGTTCGGAGCGGCACCACCGTGGTCAAACTGTGCTTGCACATCTCAAACGCCGAGCAGCGCGCGCGGCTGATCGACCGGCTCAAGGTCCCCGACAAGCGGTGGAAGTTCAACGAGCACGACATCGACGAGCGCGCCGACTGGGACGACTACATGAGCGCCTACGGCCTGGCGATAACCCACTGCTCAACCAACCCCGCGCCGTGGTACGTGGTGCCCGCCAACGACAAGGTGTACCGGAACTGGGCGGTGACCAAGATCCTGGTCGAAACCCTGCGCCAGATGAACCCCCGCTACCCGCGACCCAAGCTCGACGTCCCGCGCCTGATCAAGCGCCTTCAGTCCTAGCGCCGAATAGGGATCCAGGGTTTGATAGGTTAAAGATTCGCTTGTTTTCGTGGGGGGATCGACGCTGAATCGTATGCGCCTCGTCTGCGGGCTGGTGGCAGCCCTCATGGTCGCCGCCTGCGGATCCGGCGGCGGCGGTGGCGGCGGTAACGCGAGCAACGCCTACGCCGGCAAGACGATCAAGCTCGGGGCGGTCCTTTCGATCACCGGAGCCGGCGGGGTCTACGGGCCGCAGAGCCGCGACGGGGCGATGCTGGCGGTCACCGAGATCAACGCGGCGGGGGGCATCAACGGCGCCAAGATCAACCTGACGGTCCAGGACGACGCGTCTGACAAGGCACAGGCGTCCCAGAAGGCACAGACGCTGATCCAGGGGGACCAGGTGCTGGCGCTTCTCGGTCCCACTCTTTCGAACTCGGCGGTCGGCGTTCACCCGCTGGCCGAGAACCTGAAGACTCCGATCCTCGCGGTCAGCACCACGGGCATCCACATCGTGCCCGACTGCAACTACCCCACCACGACCCCTTGCCAGTATGTCTTCCGGGACAGCCTTGGTGAGGAGACGGCCATCCCCGACAACATCAAGTCGTACGTCAACGACGCGCACCCCAAGACGGGCGTCCTGCTCGTCGCCAATGACGACAAGTTCTCGAGCGACGGCGGCACGATCGTCCAGAGCACGGTCGGTCGGTACAACATCACGCTGCTCAAGACCATCCCGTTCAGCAAGGGCGCCGCGGACCTCTCGCCGTTCGTGACCGAGGCCGTGAAGGCGAAACCCGACGTGATCTTCATCACCTCGCTCGGCGGCATACCGGCGAAGATCATGAAAGCCGCTCGAAACCAGGGCTTCCAGGGCCAGTTCCTGGGCGGCAACGGCTTCAACACTGCAACAGTCTCGGCCGACGCCGCTGCGGCAGGCAAGGGCGCGCGAAGCGCGAGCGCCTGGTACATCGGCAACAACTTTCCCTCGAATGCCGGCTTTGTGAGCGCGTACAAGAAGGCGTACAGCAAGGACCCCGACCAGTTCGCGGCCCAGGGCTACACGGGAGTCAAGATCCTGGCTGACGCGGCCAAGCGCGCCAACCTGACCTTCACCGACATCGCGGGCGACCGCACGAAGCTGCGATCCACGATGGAGACCGTGAACATCCAGAGCCCGCTCGGACCGTTTCAGTTCAACTCCAGCCACGACGTCAAGCAGACGGTGTGGATCATCGAGATGGACGGGGCCGGCGGGTTCAAGCTCGATCACCAGGTTCAACCGAGCTGAATGAGGCCGGGGGAGCACCGCCCGCTCCCCCGCCTCTTCTCTGATTTGCGTGGCCCGATTTAGAACGCCCACCTACCCGGTTGAAGGAATGGACCGGGTGGGCACATGAGGCGCCACCCAAATAAAAAAGCCCCGAGCCGAAGCTCGGGGCTCTTCTGGTTACGAATTACGCGATCCGGACGCTCTTGGCGCGCGGGCCCTTCGGGCTCGACTCGATTTCGAACGAAACCTTCTCGCCACCCTGGAGGCCATCGAAGTCGCCTTCGGTGCCACTGCGGTGGAAAAAGTATTCCTGTCCGTCCTCGGCCTTGATGAATCCAAAGCCACGATCCGAAACCAGCTTTTTGATAGTGCCTGTGGGCATTACCATCTCCTATCTCTCGAACGGCGGGGCCTACTCATCTAGCGGGCCCGTTCGAGAAGATAGAAGCCTGCGGTGAGCGCCGGCGCTTCGCCGGCTGCCAAGAGTATACCCGGATCCGGCCAGGGCTATTCCTGCCCCTTCTGGACCCCCTAGCTTCGGGCCGCTTCGGAGAGGCGGCGGGCGCGGGACTGGTCGACCTCGGTCAGGTAGCGCTTGCGCAGCCGCAGGTGCTTCGGCGTGACCTCCAGCAGCTCGTCGTCGGCCAGAAAGTCAAGGGACTGCTCGAGGCTCAGCTTCGACGCCGGCGTGAGGCGGACCGATATGTCCGAAGTCGACGAGCGCACGTTGGATTGCTTCTTCTCGCGGCACACGTTGACCCGAATGTCGCCCGGGCGCTTCTGCACCCCCACGACCATTCCTTCGTACACCTCTTCTCCCGCCTCGATGAACGTCGTGCCGCGCTCCTGCGCGCCGGCCAGGCCGTAGGTGAGCGACGTGCCGGGTGACGAAGCGGTCAGCGCGCCGTTGCGCTGCTCGCGAAACTCACCCACCCACGGCCGGTAGCCGATGCCGATCGAACCCATCAATCCATTGCCGGCGGTCAGCGTGAGGAACGTGTTGCGAAAACCGATGAGCCCGCGGGTGGGGATCAGATACTCGAGCCGGACGCCACCCTTCTTGTCGTAGTTGATCTCGATCATCTCTCCGCGGCGCTTGCCCAGTGCCTCTGTCACTCCGCCGACGTGCTCCTCGCGGACGTCGACCGTGAGACGCTCGACAGGCTCCATACGCTGTCCGCCGATGACCTTGATGATGGCCTCCGGCCGCGACACCTCGAACTCGTAGCCCTCGCGGCGCATCGTCTCGATCAGCACGGCCAGGTGGAGCTCGCCACGGCCGCTGACCAGGAAACGCTCCGCGACGTCGGTGTCGGCGACGTGCAGGCCGAGGTTGGTGTCGAGCTCCTTGTACAGCCTGGCGCGCAGCTGGCGCGTGGTGGAAAACCTGCCCTCGCGTCCCGCAAATGGCGACGTGTTGACGCCGAACGTCATCCGCACGGTCGGCTCTTCGATCTCGATTCGTGGAAGGGCGTCGGGCGCTTCGGGATCGGCCAGCGTGTCGCCAATCGCCACGTCCTCCAGGCCCGTCAGGAGAACGATGTCGCCCGCGCTCGCCGTCGGGACCGAGACGCGGTCCAGCCCGCGATACACGAGCACCTGGACGACCTTTACCCGGCGCGGCTCACCCTCACCGGCAAGCACCGCGACCGTGTCGCCGGCTGCGATGGCGCCCCGAGAGATGCGTCCGATCGCCATCGTGCCGGTGTAGTCGTCGTAGGCGCGGTTGGCGACCAGCATCTGGAAGCCGCCCTGCTCGATGACGGGCGCCGGCACGGTTTCGATGATCGTCTGGAACAGCACCTCGAGGTCTGGGCCAAGCGCGTTGGGCTTGAGCCCGGCGCGCCCCTCTTTGGCGATCGTGTACAAGACCGGCGCCTCGAGCTGGTCGGCGTCCTCGGCGAGCTCCAGGAATAGGTCATGCACCCGCACCAGCGTCTGGGCGGGATCGGCGTTGGCGCGGTCGACCTTGTTGATCACGATGATCGTCCGCAACCCGACCTCGAACGCCTTGCGCAGCACGAAACGGGTCTGCGCCATCGGCCCCTCGGCGGCGTCGACCAAAAGAAGACATCCGTCGGCCATGTTCAGCACCCGCTCCACCTCGCCGCCGAAGTCGGCGTGGCCCGGCGTGTCGATGATGTTGATCGTCACGTCGCCGTGGCGGATGGACGTGTTCTTGGCCAGGATCGTGATGCCCTTCTCACGCTCCAGGTCGTTGCTGTCCATGATCAGCGTCCCCACATCCTGGTTCTCGCGGAACGTGTGGCTCTGCTTCAGCAGGGCATCGACCAGCGTCGTCTTGCCGTGGTCGACGTGGGCGATGATCGCCAGGTTTCGAATGTCATGCCGGATTTCGGTCACTGGACTTGGCAATATACGGGCTGCTCATGAAAAGGATGGCGGCGCGGCTGGCGGTACTCGGATTCGGGCTCAGCCTTGCCGTGACCGCGTCGGCGACACCGGTTCAGGCCGACGAAGGCTGGGTCATCACCTCGTTCGCGTCCAGCATCGACGTCCACAGCGACTCTTCGCTGTCCATCGTCGAGGACGTCCACGTCGATTTCGGTTCGCTCCAGAAGCACGGCATCTTTCGGTACATCCCGGTCCGCTACAGCTACGACAGCCGGAATGACCGCTACTACGACCTGACCGTCGTCTCAGTCACCGACGGCGCCAGACATCTCCCTTATACGACCTACCTGGATGGCGCCGAGCAGGTGGTCAAGATCGGAGACCCGAACGTGCTCGTCAGCGGCGCCAACCGCTACGTGATCACGTACACGGTCGTCGGCGCGATGAACGCATTCGCCGACCACGACGAGCTGTTCTGGAACGTCGACGGCGGCCAGTGGCCGGTGCCGAAGCAAAGGGTGACCGCGACCATGACCCTGCCGCCTCAGGCGTTCCAGAAAGCTGCCTGCTACCAGGGGCCAACCGGCTCGCGCGAGAGTTGCAACGTCACGACGAACAAGAACTCGGTGACCTTCTCGTCCACCCGCACGCTTGCATCGGGCGAACAGATGTCTGCGGCGACCGCCCTCAACAAAGGTGTGGTCAACGTTCCACCTCCGCTGCTGGAGCCACGCGCGCGCTCGTTCCCCGCCGACGCGTTCGACATCGAGCCGCTCATCGTGGGCATCGGCGCCCTGATCCTCATCGCGGGCCTCGGCCTCATCGCGTGGCTGTGGTGGCAGCACGGTCGCGACCGCGCGTACCTCACGCGCAACTACGCGTCGCGTGATACGCACGAGCACACGGAGCCGCTGTTGCAGCACGAGCCGGTGGTCGTCGAGTTCGATCCGCCCGAGAAGCTTCGCGCGGCGCAGATCGGACTGATTCTCGATGAGAGCGCCGATACCAAGGACGTCACCGCCACAATCGTCGACCTCGCGGTCCGCGGCCGCATGACGATCACGGAAGTTGACGGCGCGAAGGACTGGCTGCTGCAAGCGAAGACTGGCGATGGCTCCTCAGTGCTTCCGTACGAGCAGGCGCTGCTCGACGGACTCTTTGGGAGCCGGCAGCAGGTGAAGATCTCAGAGCTGAAGGGGACCTTCCATACGACCCTGCAGAAGGCGGAGGGCAGGATCCTCGACGACGCGATATCGCGCAAGTTCTTCACCTCGCGCCCGGATTACGCGCGGGGCCGTTGGGGCTGCCTCGGCATCGTCATCCTGGCAGCCGGCGGCTTCGCGACCTACCAGCTCGGCATCAACTTCGGATGGGGCCTGGTCGGCCTCGCGGTGCTCCTGGTCGGGGCGGTTCTGCTCGTCACGTCGAGGCACATGCCGCAGCGGACGGCAGCCGGCCGCGACGTGATGCAGCGTGCGGTCGGCTTCCGTCTGTACATGAACACCGCGGAGAAATACCGCCAGCAGTTCGCGGAGAAGGCCGAGATCTTCACCCAGCTGCTGCCCTATGCGATCGTCTTCGGCTGCGTGACGCGATGGGCGAAGGCCTTCGAGGGCATCGACACCAGCGCCTCCAACAACTGGTACGTCGGCCGCGCGCCGTTCCAGGCAGCCGTGCTGTCGTCCAGCCTTCAATCCATGAACAGCAGCATCTCGAGCGCGATCTCCGCATCGCCGCCGAGCTCGGGCAGCTCGAGCGGATTCGGCGGCGGAGGCTCTTCGGGCGGAGGCGGCGGCGGAGGCGGGGGAGGAAGCTGGTAGGTCTCCGCGACCGCTCGCGGACGGTGCTCGATCTCCTTGTGGTCGTGTCAGCGGGAGCTTCACTCCTCTCTCCCTGGTCGGTCACCATCCAGCCCGCCCACCTCCCCCAGGCCTTCGGCTACGAGACGCCCGCCTGCTGGCTCGTGGTGGCCGGCCTGATGGCCGCCCTCGTCCTCGACCTCCGCGCCGCCGTCCTGGCGCTCGCCCTCGCGGAGGCCGTCCTCGTCGGATGGTTTGGATGGGCGACGTGGGTGGTCACGACCCCGCGCTTCACCGACCTCCCGTTCCCCTTCATGGCCACCGACCTGATGGGTCCGAGCTGGTACGCCGCGGCGATCGGGCTGCTGCTCGCGGCCGGCGCCGTGGTGAGGGAGCTGCAGCGCCGCTCCGCCCCGCTGCGCGAAGAACTGTGGCTTCTCACCGCGATCCCGGGCTTCGGCCTGATGCGCATGGGGCGCTGGCTCGAGGGCACCATCTGGGCCGGCCTGTTCATCACCGCCTTCTACCTCGCGTCGGCCGACTCCCCAACCGCGATCGAGCTCGCGGACTACGGCCGCACCGGCAACGTCCCGCCGCCATATCCGCGAGGCGCGGAGTGGATCTTGCTGGGCCTGGCGGCGCTGTTCTGGCTGGCCAGCCTCGGCGTGACCATCTGGCGGCGGGCAAACTTGCAAACCGTTCCGAAGTCAGATTGAATTAATCGCGGCTGCGGCACGCGTCTTTTAGGGGGAGGCCATGGACGTCTTCTTGGCGTTCCATCAGACATACCAGCCGGTGCTGGGCAGTATCCTGCTTTCGGCCCTGGTCGCCGGCCTGCCGCTCTACGTCCTTTTCGTAATGCTGGCGATCCTGCGCCTGCCGGCGTGGATCTGCGCCCTCGCCGCGCTGCTCACCGCCGCGGTGCTGGGCCTGCTGGTGTGGGGCATGCCGTTCGGGGTGACGCTGGGCGCCACCACCGAAGGCATGGCGTTCGGACTGTGGCCGATCAGCTGGA
>VBGP01000170.1 GCA_005880795.1 Chloroflexota bacterium
GTCGCGGTCGGCAAGCTCATATTCCAGCGCCTGGTCAGCAAACGATGACAACCGCACTCGGTCGGCCCACAACCCGGCCCACCAGGCCCTGCCCTCGGGGTCGGCGAAGGTCCAGGTCGAGCTGCTCGCCATGGCATCCGTGAAGCCGGCTGTCTGAACCCATCCGAGGAGGTGGCGGCCGGCGTCGGCCTCAGCTCCGTTTCGCCTGGTGAGCTGGTGGTACAGGTGCATCCACCGCTCGAGTCGAGGGTCACGTGGGGCCCACGCAAACCCGGCGTAGTCGCTGTCCCTGACGCCGAGAATGCCGCCGGGACGCATCACACGGTACATCTCTTTCAGCGCATCGACAGGCCTCGTCAGGTGCTGGAGCAACTGGTGCGCGTGGACCACGTCAAATCGCGCGTCGTCAAAGCGGAGCGCGTACACATCTCCAACCGAGAACGTGACATTCGCCCGGTCGCGGCGCTGCCGCAGCTCGTCGGCTCGAGCGATCACCTCGCTCTGCGAGTCAATGCCCACGACCCGTCCGGGTGCCACGCGCTCGGCCAGATCGATGGTGATGGTGCCGGGCCCGCAGCCAACATCCAGCAGCTCTTGTCCGGGCTGGAGAGAGTCGAGAAGGTAGCCGGCGGAGTTCTCGGCAGTCCTCCAGGCGTGGCTGCGCAGAACCGACTCATGGTGTCCGTGCGTGTACCTGTCCACCGGCTACATTGTTTTACATCGACGTGGTGGATGCTCCAGCCAGTCACGCGGACCTCCTCTCGCGGCCGCTGTTCGCCCATCTCGCCACCGTCCGGCCCGACGGAGCACCGCTGGTCAATCCGATGTGGTTCCTGTGGGACGACGCGCGGGGCGTCATCAAACTCACCCACACGAAGCGCCGCCGAAACTACCAGTACTTTCGGAGCGAACCTCGGGTTGCCCTGGACATCACCGATCCGGATGATCCATACCGATACATGCAAATTCGGGGAGTTGTTGAAGCGATCGAAGACGATCCAACTGGTGCCTTCTACAAGGTTCTTCAGCTGAGATACAGGGGAACGGTCGGCGAAGTGAGTGACCGGGAATTCAGAGTCATCGTCACGATCCGGCCAACCGGCTTCAAGGTCCGCTAACCGAAGAGCCGGTCCTGCTCCTCCCGGAGCTCGTAAAGGAACCCGGAACGCTCGACTTCGACGTCGTCCCAACTCAGGGCCTGATCCCGCGCCACCGGGCGCTTGACCCGTCCCCCGTACGCGAATCCGAACGGGAGCAATCGCTGACCCCGTGCCACTTCGTAGCGTTCGGACAGCCCGTACACCGCGTAGCCGCCGGCCCCGTCCAGCTCGTCGCCCGGCTTCAAGTCCCGCTTGGCAACAGCGATGAGCTCGGCCACCATCCCACCCTGCAGATCGCCGGTCGGCCGGCCCTGTATCACAGCCCGCGCAACCGACATGGGTACTTCTACGCAGGCGAGGTGATAGGGACGGAAAAGACCCCAGTTGGGGCCCCATTGCTGAGCGGTGCCTCCGAAACCCGGCTCGAACAACGAACCCATCGAGGAGCGGACACCGGCGTGGCCGGAGGTGACGACCACGAAAATGCCGGGAAAGACTTTGTCCTCATGCGTGTAACGGCCCGAGCCGTCCACCGCGTTGGCCATGTCCACGACCCCTACCGAGCGCAGGATGCCCCCATCCTTCTCGAGGCCGAAGACACGGCCGAGGTCCTGCCAGCGGCAGTAAGGCTCGTGCATGCCGCGGACCTCGGGTGGCATTCGCAAGACGTTGGACACCGCCGCCATCTCGGTCTGCGACTTGGTGCCATCGCGGAACGAGCAATACATCTTGGCGTTGTTCCGGTTCCGCTCGGCCTGCTCCCGGTAGGTATCCGGCGTTGCGTGATGGTCGTCCGCGAAGAGCACCGTCCCGCGGCCGGCGCAAACCACCCTGAAGCCAAGCGTTTGCGCCCACTCGGCGAGCTCGAAGATGGCGCCCGGCTGGTCGCCCGCGGCCAGCGTGTAGACGACGCCGGCGCGCCGCGCTCGCTCAGCAAGGATTGGCCCCACGACCACGTCCGCCTCGACGTTGAGCATCACCACGTGCCGGTGGTTCTCGATGGCACCGGCTGCCACCCGAGCCCCAACTTCGGGCAGCCCGGTCGCCTCCACCAGTGCATCCATTTCCAGTTGCGGCATCAGGCCGGCGTCGCCTGTGGCCACCGGCCGCCCCCGCCGCAGAGCATCCTGGGCCACGCCCAGCCGGTCAGTCACCACGGGGTCGGCGCCGTTCTCGCGCAGGGAGGCCTCGGCGCGCCCCAAATCGACATCGGCGGCCGCCATCACCCGGATACCCGCCATGGTCGACACCTGATCGACCACTCCCCGGCCCATGCGTCCGATCCCGACCACCCCTAAGCGGATCGGCTCGGTGCGACCGCGCAGCTCGGCCAGGTACATCAGTGGCGTGACGCGCTTGCCGAGCGGGGCAGGCCTGCAAACGCAACCGGGGTTAAGATTGGATTCTCCCGGGGTTCCATATTGAATCGGTGAGGGGGGTTCCTGGCATGGCGCAAGGAAACAAGAAGGCCAAATTGGGCTGGTCGCGGCGAGAGTTCCTCAAAACTGCGGGTGTGGCCGCGGCAACCATCGCCTTCCCGGAGATCATCATCGCGTGCGGTCCCCAGTCTAGTGGGGCCCCCACGGCCACCATTCCGAAGCCACGCAAGGGTGCGTCCATCCGGCTGCTGCAGTGGACCAGCTTCGTCAAGCCGGCCGACGCCGAGTTCAAGCGCCAGGCTGCCGAGTGGGGTGACGCAAACGGTGTGACGGTCGCAATCGAGACCGTGACAGGCGACCAGCTGCAGCCCAAGACCGCTGCCGCAGTGGAAGCCAACTCTGGTCCCGACATCATCCAGATGCAGTACGCGTGGCCGCAGCTCTACACCGATGCGTGCCTGGACGTGAGCAACGAGGTCAACA
>VBGP01000171.1 GCA_005880795.1 Chloroflexota bacterium
TCCACCGGCTTCATGTCGAACAGCGCCTTCCGCAAGGCGGTGTAGCCGCCGGCCCTGGACTCGTACACCTCGAGCCGGTGCAGGTCCGGAGTGCCGAACCAACGAGTGAGCAGGTGCGCGGGTTGATCGCCGTATGACCCGCGAAGCTCAGGCATCGGCCTTCTTCTGTCGTACGGCTCGGGTCTTCTTCGGGGCTTGGATCTCCCCTCCGGCGCTTCGCGCCACCTCCCCACGAGTGGGGAGGAGACTTGTTTTGCGCAGCTGCGCGACGACGTTATTGATTTTTTCCGGGGTCAGGTCGTAGTGATACTTATGGTCGAGCCGCATCATCGGCGCGAACTCGCACGCGCCGAGGCACTCCACCTCCTCGTAGCTGAACAGCCCGTCCGCCGACACCTGCTCTGGTTGCGTCACGCCGATCGACTGCTTCACGTGATCCACGATCTCGTTCGCGCCGCGCAGCATGCAGCTGAGGTTCGTGCAGACGTAGAAGCGATGCTTGCCGACCGGGTCGAGGTGGAACAGCGAATAAAAGGTCGCGACTCCCTCGACGTAGCCCGGGTCGAGCTGCAGCGCGACTGCGACCTCGCTCATCGCCTCGGGTGTGAGGTGGCCCAGCTCCTCCTGCGCGAGGTCGAGCGCGGGCATCACCGCGGAGCGCGGCTGCGGATACTTCGCCGGGAGCTCCTTGATCTCGTCGAGAACGTGAGCCGAAAGAGCGCTCACCGGTCGCAGTCTCCGAGCACCGTGTCGGCCGTGCCGATGATGGCGACCATGTCGGCCAGAAAATGGTTGAGCGCCATGCGCTCCAGCGCCTGCAGGTTGACGAACGACGCGGAGCGGAACTTCACCCGCCGAGGCTTGTGCGTGCCGTCGCTCGCGATGTAGCAGCCGTTCTCTCCGCGGCCGGACTCGACCGCGACGTACACGTCCCCCGGCGGCACCGAGTAGCCCTCGGTGAAGAGCTTGAAGTGATGGATCACCGCTTCCATCGACGTCTCCAGCTCCTCGCGCGGCGGGGGGAGCATCTTGCGGTCGTCGACGTTGATGGGGCCGTCCGGCAGCTTGTCCAGCGCCTGGCGCAGGATCTTCACGGACTCGCGCATCTCTTTGATGCGCACGAGGTAGCGCCCGTAGCAATCGCACATGTCGGAGGTGGCGACCTCGAAGTCGTAGTTTTCGTAGCCGGAATACGGCATCGACCTGCGCAGGTCCCACGCGACTCCCGAGCCGCGAAGCATCGGGCCGGTTGCGCCCAGCACCTTTGCGTCCTGGGCCGAAAGGATGCCGATGCCGATCGTGCGCGAGCGCCAGATCGGGTTGTTCGTCAGCAGAGCCTCGTATTCGTCGACGTGGCCCGGCATGTCGCGGCAGAACCTGTCCAGCATCTCGAGGAAGCGCGGCGTCGAGTCCGCCATCACGCCGCCCGGCCGGATGTAAGACGTGTGCATGCGGAAACCCGAGATCTCCTCGTTCATATCGAGGATCGTGTCCCGCTCGCGGAAGCAGTACATCAGCATGCTCATCGCGCCGAGCTCGAGGCCGCTGGTGCCCATCCACACGAGGTGGGAGGACAGGCGGGTGAGCTCGGACATGATCACGCGCAGCGCATTCGCGCGCGGCGGCACCTCAACGCCCATCAGCTTCTCCACCGCGAGCGCGTAGGCGAGGTTGTTGATCGGGGGTGAGAGGTAGTCGTGGCGGTCGGTCACGGTCACGCCCTGCTGCCAGCGCAGCGCCTCCATCTGCTTTTCGATGCCGGTGTGGAGGTAGCCGATGATGGGTTTGAGGCGGCGGACCTGCTCGCCGTCCAGGTCGACGATGAGGCGCAGCACGCCGTGCGTGGAAGGATGGTGCGGGCCGAAGTTGATCGTGAGCAGCTCGCCGCCGAACGCGCCGCTCTCGCCGGTCTTGGTGACGGTGACGCCCTGCGCGATCGTGTCCGTCATGCCTTTTCCGGGGGGTCTGCCACATCTCGTGCTCTTCTGAAAACTCGACCGGTTCGCCGCCGACCGGGTAGTCGCGGCGCAGCGGATAGCCGACCCAGTCGTCGGGCATGAGGATTCGCGTCAGCTCCGGGTGGTTGTTGAACACGATGCCGAACATGTCGTAGGTCTCTCGCTCCTCCCAGTTGGCGGGCCCAAACAGGTCGTGCACTGAGTCGATGCGCGGCGGGTCGCCGTCGATGAATGTTCGGAGCCGGATCTGCTCGCGCGTCTCGAGGTTGCGGAGCTGATAGAGGACCTCATAGCGCGCGGGCCACTGGCGCGACGAGTCGACCAGGTGGTCGACACAGGTCAGGAAGACGAGCAGCGTATAGCCGTCGTTCTTCAGTCCGGAAAGAGCTTGGCGGATGTTGCCGGCCTCGACCGTGACCCATTGGTCGCCGGCGCTGACGCCTTTTTCGACTATCAGCGTTTCGGGAATCACTGCTGCGGCAGTATCCCCTGCGCCTTGATCCTCTCCTGGAGGATCATCAGCGCGTTCAAGAGGTCCTCAGGCCGCGGCGGGCAGCCGGGGATGTACACGTCGACAGGCACGATCTTGTCCACGCCCTGCAGCAGCGCGTAGTTGTTGAAGATTCCGCCGGTCGACGCGCACGCTCCCATCGAGATGACCCACTTCGGCTCCGGCATCTGGTCGTAGATCGTGCGCAGGATGGGCGCCATCTTCTGCGAGACCCGTCCCGAGACGATCATCAGGTCGGACTGGCGCGGCGAGGCGCGAAAGGCCTCCGAGCCGAAGCGCGCGATGTCGACGCCCGCCGTTGCGGTGGCGATCATCTCGATCGCGCAGCAGGCCAGGCCGAACTGGGCCGGCCATATGGAGTTGCCGCGCCCCCATCCGACCAGCTTTCCCAGCGAGGTCGTGAGGATGTTCCGGCCCATGGCATCCGCGAGCGCCTCTACTCCCAATCGAGCCCTCCCTTTTTCCAGATGTGGGCGAGGGCGATCAGCAGGATGCCGATGAAAACGAGCATCTCGATTAGGCCGAACCATTTCAGCTGGCGCAGCAGCACCGCCCAGGGGTAGAAGAAGACCGCCTCGACGTCGAAGATGATGAAGAGCATCGCCGTCAGGTAGAAGCGGACCGACAGGCGGCGCATCGCGGGGGTGTCGGGGATGATGCCCGACTCGTAGGGGGCGAGCTTGCGCCGGAACGGCTTGGCGGGACCGAGCACGAAGCTCAGGGTCACCAACGCCCCGATCAACCCCAGCACGATGAGGACGAAGATCAGAATCGGGAGGTAGGTGTCGAGCAAGGCCTGCTCCAGGACTGGTTAACTTGCGGGGACGGGTTAATTCTATGTGGCTCTTCAGAAAAGCCGCCCAGCCCCTCCGGCGCTGCGCGCCACCTCCCCATAAATGGGGAGGAGCTCTACTTAATGGGAATCCTTACGGCGGTGCTCGATCTTCACGCCGCGCGACAGGGTCGCGTGGATCGGGCAGTAGCGGTTGCAGGCCATGTCGATCGCCTGCTCCACCATCTTCTTGTCGATGTCGCCATCCCACGTGCAGTGGAAGGTGATCTGGATCTTGTTGAACGCCTTAGGCCACTCATCGTCGCGCTCGCCTTCGACCTCGACCTCGAGCGATTTGAGCGGCTGCTTGAACTTCCGCAGCAGCAAGACGGCGTTGATCCCCGTGCAGCCGCCCAGCGCTCCCAGCAGCATCTCGGTCGGTCGCATCGCCAGGTCGTCGCCGAGGATCGGCTCCTCGTCGATCTCAGCCTTGTGTCCGGATCCCGACTCGATCTCGAAGTGGACCTTCTCGCCGGTCCAGCGCGCGGTGGCCTTGGTGGTCATCCGATCACGTCAGCCATGCATCGGGGCTTCGACGTACTGCTTGACCAGGTCCTTCAAGAAGCCGGTGTAGATCCCGCCCAGCATCATCCGTTCGGGGCGGACCACCTTCGCGGCGGCGACCTCGGCCAGGACAGGGAAGGTGAGGGCGGCAAAGCGGCGGCCGTGAGGCTTGGTCGCCCAGGCTTCGACCTCGGGCGCCACGCCGTCGATCGCGACCACCGTGATCGCGGCGACGCCGGTTTGCGCACCGCGCATCCCGCCCTTGCGGTTGATGGCGTCCTGGCACGCGTCGTCGAGGTACCGATCCAGCGCATCGGCCGGAGTCCCCGGCGCCATGACGGTCGCGTAGACGAACCAGTGCAGCTTGGTCGCCATCCACTGCCACTTGAAGGTCGAGCTGCCCCCGACGACGGTGTTGAACCCGGCGATGTTGACCATTCCGGGCTGCAAGCCGGCGCCCGCAAGCGTGGTGTGGATCCGCTCCACCAACTCGTTCGCGCTGGCTGGCGGCGCCACGGCCATAGCGTAATCTCAGCCCATGCCGGACGTTCGAGACAGCTTTCGCAACGTCGCATCGAACTACTCGCGCTCGACCTTCCATGCATCGTCGATCCGGCTGCAGGAGGTCGTCGACCTCGCCCAACCGCAGAAGAGCGACCTGGTGCTGGACGTGGCGACCGGCACCGGGAACACGGCCTTCGCGCTCGCGCCTCACGTTCGCCGCGTCATCGGCGTCGACCTGACGCGCGAGATGCTGGCGGAGGCGCGCAAACTCTCGCTCGAGAAAAACATCCTCAACGTCGAGTGGATGATCGGTGACGCGGAACACCTGCCGTTTCAAGACGACACATTCGACATCTACACCGTGCGTGCCGCCCCGCATCACTTTGCGGACGTCGATGCGTTCATCGCCGAGGCGTATCGAGTTCTGAAACCCGACCGCGATGCGGCATTTGTCGACTGCGCTCCGCCGGTCCCGGCGCGTGAGGTCCTGCACGAGGTCGAGGTGCGCCGCGACCCGTCCCACATCCTGTCGCTGACGGTCGAGGAGTGGGTGGCGAAGCTCGAGCGGGTCGGGTTTGAAGTTGAGGTCGCCACGGCTCGCGAGCTGGACTGGAATTACGAGGAGTGGATGGGCAACCAGGGCATCGGGCCGGAGCTGTCCGCCGAGCTGGCGAAGGTGATCGAGGCGGCGGAAGGTGAGGCCAGGGTCCAGCTGCACCCGGAACGGCGGGAGGGCAAGCTGTGGCACGCGTACTGGCACGCCC
>VBGP01000164.1 GCA_005880795.1 Chloroflexota bacterium
ATCGATGTGCAGGCGTGGGGTCCAGGCGCGGATTGGGCCGTCGAGCAGACTCCCGCGCTGTGCGGCGAGCACGATGACGACGCGGGCTTTGTCCCCGTCCACCCGCTTGTCGCACGACTCCACCGCGAGATCCGTGGCATCCGCATGCCCAGGACCCATGCGGTCCTCGAAGCGCTTGTCCCGTCGGTCATCCTCCAGCAGGTGACTACGGAGGAGGCGGTCGACTCTTACCGGCACCTGGTGAACGCGCTCGGCGATGTCGCACCCGGACCGTTCACGCTGAAGCTTCCGCCTTCGCCCCAGGTCCTCGCCGGCACGCCTTACTGGGCCTTTCACCGCTTTGGGATCGAGCGCCGGCGTGCGGACGTGATCATCCGGGCGGCGCGGAGCGCAAAGCGCCTGGAAGAAACCGTGACCATGGACCGCACGAGCGCGTATCGGAGGATGCAGGCGTTTCCCGGCGTCGGCCCCTGGACCGCGGCCAAGGTCGCCATGGCGGCGCTGGGGGACGCGGATGCGGTCCCCGTAGGCGACTACCATCTGCCGCACTCGGTCGGCTACGCGTTCGAGGGCACCGCCCGCTCGAGCGATCGGCGGATGCTCGAGCTGCTCGAGCCGTATCGCGGACATCGCGCAAGAGTGATCCGGCTGATCACCGCCGCAGGAATAAGCGCACCGCGTTTCGGCCCAAAGAGACCCCTCAGGACGATAGTCGACCGCTGATAAGCACCCTCTCCCCTCAGGGGAGAGGGATGGGGGGAGAGGGGCGTGCAAAGAAGTACGCAGAAGTCCTAAGCGTCCAGCGTTGCGAGCGTCTCCTCGACCAGACCGACCAGCTCGCCCATGCCTTCGCTGTCAAAGATCATGCGCGCACCCGCCGCCTTGTACAGCTCCGGCAGCGGCCGCGTGCCGCCCAGGGCGAGCGCCTCGCGATACTTGCGCACCGCCTCGCCGGGATCCGCGAGGCTGTTGCGCCACACCTGCAGCGCGCCAAGCTGGGCGATGCCGTACTCGATGTAATAGAACGGGTACTCGAAGAAGTGCGGCTGGAAGTACCACCGGGCGATTCGTTCGCGGTCGAGCCCGTTCCAGTCCACCGTATCGCCTTCGAAGCGGCGTCTCAGCTCCAGCCACTTCTGGTCCCGCGCGTCCGCGTCGCGCCCTTCTGGATTCGTGTACATCCACTGCTGGAAGGCATCGACCGAGGCGCAGTGCGCGAAGAAATGGACGGCTCGCTCCAGGAGGGACCGCCGCGCTCGCTGCGCGTCCGCATCCGTGTAGTAACCGCCGTGCCTTTTGTCGATATAGGGCGCCGCCAGAAGCTCCATCGACATCGAGGCGACCTCGGCCATCTCCGCTCCGGGATGGCGCTGGAAAACAAGCGGCAGGTTGGCGGCCTCGAAAACGTGGAAGCAGTGCCCCGACTCGTGGAGCAGCGTCCGCACGTCCTCGTCGATGCCGACGGCGTTCATGAAGATCAGGGGCATCTTGCGCGCCGGCAGCGAGTCGCAATAACCGCCGGGCGCTTTGCCCTTGCGGTTGTCGAGGTCGAGCAACTTAGCGTCCGCCATCTTCTGGAAGTACCCGTGGAAGTCCGGCTCGACGTTGTCGAAGACGGCGCTCGTCCGGGCGATGAAATCACTGGCGTCCCGGTACGGCTGGAGTGGGG
The DNA here is from genome assembly GCA_005880795.1 of Chloroflexota bacterium. Lineage (GTDB taxonomy): Bacteria > Chloroflexota > Dormibacteria > Dormibacterales > Dormibacteraceae > 40CM-4-65-16. The sequence goes on from VBGP01000164.1 coordinate 1,670, forward strand.
CACGCCCCTTCGGATCCACCCACAGGTCCCAGGGCCTCAGCCGCTGCACGCCAAGGTGTGAGCGGCGCACCTCCAGCAGCCGGTTGATCGTGGGCACCACTGCCCGCTCAACCGCCTCGTGAAATCGAAAGCAGTCGTCGGGCGTGTAGTCGAAGCGGTTCTTCTCTCGGTGCATGTAATCGCGGTAGTTGTCGAACCCCGAGTTCTTCGCGGCCCGCTGGCGAAGGTCGTACATGCGATCGAAGAAATCCGCCAGGGTGTCGCGCTGCTCGACGAAGGGCTTGAACATGGAGCGAAAAGCACGCTCGCGGACCGCGCGGTCGTTGCTCTCGAGGAACGGCCACATCCGCTGCGGAGTCATCTCCTGGCCGTCCCAGGCGACGGTCATGGCGCCTATCACCTTCGCCCATTCGGTGGAGATCTTCGCGAGCTCGGTGAAGAGCGGCACGTTGGCTTCACTGAACAGCTCGATCTGATTGCGGAAGCGACGGATCATGGTCTCCAGGCCGGGCGTGGCGTAGCCGAGTTCGACGAGGCGGCGCTGCAGCCGGGTGCGCTGCTCGTCCGCCCTGGGTTCGATCTCGCTGCCGAACCTGAGGTGCGCTGCCTCACTTTCGCGGTCCGCGGTGTTGATCGAGTAGGCGAAGTTGGCGAGCGCGGCCGCCTCATACAGGAGCGACTCGAACTGCGACCACTCGGCAAGCCATGACTCGACGTTGGCGCGGTCGAGGGGCCGGGCCGCGAGCTCTTCGTAATATGGCGCGACGTCTTGCCAGGTCGCGTCTTTGAAGGCCTCGGCGGACTCAGGTAGAGCGATCACCACACACCCCCCGGCGAACATGCTACAGAGGCTCCCGCGATGAAGTCCTCACCGCTGCCGCTGCCGTCCGGCGTGCGCGCCGCCGCCGAGACCGCGCTCGGAGCCGCTCGGATCAAAGAGGAGCTCGCGTGGATGAGCTGGGCCGGGACCGTATGGCGGCTGAGCGGTGAGACCGGGTCCGTTTTCATCAAGCGGGCAGCGGACCTCACCGGTGAGAGGGATCGCCTGGCATGGCTGGCCGGACGGTGGCCGGTGCCGGAGGTGGTCGGATTCCTCCACGAGATGGGCGACGACTGGCTTGTGACCCACGAAGTTCCCGGGGTTCCGATGTCCCAGCCGTCAATCGGCTGGGAGCCGAGCCGCGTGGCGACCAAGCTCGGCGAGATCCTTCGCGTCCTGCATTCGACCGACGCGGCTGGTTGTCCATTCGGCGTGAAAAAGCGCGGCCACGTGCTCATCCATGGCGACTACTGCCTGCCGAACGTGCTCGTTCAGGACGGAGAGGTGAGCGGCATCGTCGACGTCGGACAGTCCGGGCTGGGCAATCCCGAAGACGACCTCGCCGCGGGAGTCTGGACGCTGCAGTACAACTTCGGCAAGGGCTTCGCGCGCCCGTTTCTCGACGCTTACGGCTGGCCGCCCATGACGGACCAGTCGATCGAGAAGCTCAGGCGCCGTTACGCTCGCTAGGTCGGGAGGACGATGTTCTCCACCGCGCGCCAGCAGTACCACGCGGCGACTGATCGATA
>VBGP01000189.1 GCA_005880795.1 Chloroflexota bacterium
CGAGGAATCCGGCCACCGCGGCCGCGGCCGACAGCGCCAGGTAACCGGAGGCTTCGTTAAGGCCGAGCGCGAAGCCCCGCCGCCGTGGTCCGACGAGGTCGATCTTCATGTTGACCGTGGTCGACCACGTGAGGCCCTGATTGAGGCCGAGGAGCACATTCGCGAACACGACCCAGCCCCAGGAGGGCGCGAGGATGATCAGGAGAGGAACGGGCAAAGCCGCCACCCAACCCACGAGCAGGACGGTCCGGCGGCCGAAGCGGTCGGCGAGCCCACCGGCGATGAAGTTGCCGGCGGCCTTGACCAGGCCGAAGCTGATCAGAAAGGAGAGGATTGCTGCGCTGCTGGCGAGGTGAAAGTCATTCTCGGCGAGGGGTGCCAGGGTCGAGCGCTCGACTCCCACCACACCGCCGACGAAGGCGTTGATCGCC
>VBGP01000190.1 GCA_005880795.1 Chloroflexota bacterium
AATGCTTCTGAATCAAGCCTGGCGAGGCCGACCGTTTCGCGAATTTTTCCGACCGTCGTCACCAGTAGACGGCCATCGAAGGGTACTGCCTCCGATACATGGCCGGGTAGCACCTGGGTCGCCTCAGGCAGCTCGAGAAGGTGGCGGACCGACCGATGAAGAAGACCCGCGCGCGACTTCAGGTCCTCGCGGGTACCGCCCTCGAGGTCAGGTCTGCCGACACTGTTGAGAAACAGAGTGTCGCCCGTCAGCACGGCTGCGGTGTCGAGCAGGTAGCTGGTGCTCTCCTCTGTATGACCAGGCGTGTGCATCGCAACCAGTGCCGTAGAGCCGAAGGCGATCCGGTCGCCGTCGGCCACAGGTCGGAAGCGATACTGAGCGCGGTCTTGGGTTGGCAGCAATAGCGCGGCGCCCTCCATGTGGGCCAGCTGCCTCGACCGCGAAAGATGGTCAGCGTGGATGTGGGTGTCGGCCACCGCCAACAGCCGCCATCCGCGCTCACGGAGCAGTCGGATGTAGACGTCAGGTTCGACGGACGCATCGATGACGACCACTTCGGAATCTGATTCCACGATGTAGGAAAGGCATCCCTTTCCAGTCCGCCGGACCTGGATGACCTCGCAGCCGGAAATCTTTGTTTGTGCGGTGTTCCAGGCGAGTGACCAAGCGCGCATACCGCCGTCGAGCGCCAGTGCCTCGACGCCGTTCGCTCCGAGCAGGTCGGCAGCGATTGCTGCCGTCCTGCCAACCCCACAGACGGTGACGACTGGTCCCTGAGTCAGGCTCAACTTCGCCAAGGGCCCGAGCCGGCCGGATTGGAGATCAGCGTAGGCATCAATATGGATGGCGCCGGGAATCTCCCAATCGACATCCGAGGGCGACCGGACATCGATAACCGTGACCGGCCGGCCTGCAGCGAGCAGCCCCTGGAGTTCGCGGACCGAGATGCGGTCAGCTGTCATGTCCTGCCCGACCGCCGCGGATGAGGACATAGCCAAGGAATGGGACCGCCCTCGAGATCCGCGGCATCATCCAGGCCATCCGACGGCGGGCGGTGGCACTGGTCATTGCTCGCGCCATCACGCGGATTGCGTTGACAAAGCCCTCGTCGGAGATGAACCCGCGAGCGGTCATCATCTCGAATGGACCGGTTCTGACCTGGAGGTCAATCAAGCCGGCAGAGCTGTAGCGGGCCAGCCAATCATCGACCGTCTCGAAGAGCATGCCCGGGCAGACCTCGCCGAGGAAGGCATGGCGGGCCTCCGGCGTGGGCGGCCGACGCCACTGGAATTCGGTCGCCAGCACTAGGCCGCCAGGCCGGCACACGCGAACCAGCTCACTGATGGCTTGGTCGCGGTCGACGAACATCGTCACCGCCTCGGCCACCACGCGATCGAATTGGCCATCGGCGTAGGGCAGAGCGCAGATGTCAGCCGCCTCCACGGATACTCGGTCGCGGACGCCGGCGGCATCGACGTTCGCACTGGCCCGATCCAGCATGTCAGCGGAGACGTCGGCAGCAATGACGGTCACCATGAAGTGCTTTGCCATCGCGACGGCTGTGGTCCCCACGCCACAGCCGATGTCGAGCACTTGCTGGTGAGGGGCCAATGCCGCGAGTCCGAGCAGTTCCTCGGTTGCCTTGCGGCCTCCCGGATGGATGACCTGTTTTCCCAATAGCCCGAAGAGAAGGTAAGGGTCCGCCTCCGCCATCGAAACGCGCCGCGCGTCAACCATCACTGTCACCTCCTGGAAGTCTGGCTCTGGTGTCAGTTCACTTCAGGCGAAGGCAACCGACTTGGCACCGGCGACGATCTCTTCCACGATCTTGGCGGCCCCGACGATGCTGACGCCGTCTGCCAGGTGCTCCGGGGTGATGCCCCGCGGCTTGGCACAGGCACCGCAAAGCCACACCTTGCCCTGGTTGGCGATGAACTCCGTCATGAGATCGTGGAGCTTGGGCAGCCCGGTCGCCTCGACGCCCTCGCTGCCGCCTTTGCATCCCAGGCGAACCGCTTCGATCGTGCAGAGGACGACTGCCTCCTGTCCCGCCGTGGCCGCGATATTCGCGGCAATGAAAGGCAGCGTTGCCCGCTCCGGCTCATCACGGCCCCAGGTGCAATTGAAGATCAGCTTTTCGTTCATTTCTGTCTCTCCACAGTGATGGTGAGGCGCCCGTCGTCGTGCGCCTGGGTGGACGTGATTCGCTGCCCGAGCAGCCGTGCCAGAG
>VBGP01000191.1 GCA_005880795.1 Chloroflexota bacterium
CAGCATTCCCGCGGCCGAGACGTCGATCCGGCGTGGACTTCGCGCCACGTCCGCCGTGAGGACCATCGCAGACCTCGCGTGCAGGCTTCCTTTGACCGACGCCGTCGCAATGTTGGATACGGCGCTGCATGGTCGTCTGGTCAACAGCGGCCGGCTTCGTGATTGGGCCAGCACCCACACCGGTTACCGAGGGGTACGGCGCCTGAAGCGCGCCCTCGAACTGGCCGATCCAGCCGCCGAGAGCGTTATGGAGACGCGACTACGACTCCTGCTGGTTCTGGCTGGACTGCCGCATCCGAGAAGCCAGGTTTCCCTTCGCGATGATTTCGGGCTCTTCCTGGCACGCCCCGACCTCTACTATCACGACGCTCGACTCGCGATCGAGTACGACGGCGCAACGCATCGCGAGAGTCTCGCCGCAGACAACCGCCGCCAGAACCGGCTGATCGATGCCGGGTACCGACTTCTCCGCTTCACCGCCGGAGACGTTCTCGACGATCCGGCGGCAGTCGTATCGATGGTCGGCCGCGCTCTGCAAGCCCGTCATGCGATGCGGTAGATGACTTGGACGGGGGAATTGGTACTCGGGACGGCAACCCCCCGTCTCCAGCTCCAACCCCTAATTGGCTAGTTCAAGGGTTTCATGAAGGACCAAAGCTGGTCCTCGCTATCCCAGGCGCTGTACTCGCGATAGCCGTAGGGCTCATCAACTGGCGGATGCTCGATCTTTGCGCCTGCCTCTGAAGCGGCCCGAAAGTGAGCATCAACATCTTCGACCATAACCGCCATCGTTGACGAGCAACCGCCGAGGTTTCGCGGTGACGCGAGTTTGGCTCGCGGCAACTCGGGGTGAAGCCACACAACGCCGTCTCCGGCCTGAAGTTCCGCGTGAACGACGCGTCCCGTGTCATCCCTGAACAGCTTGCCGGGACCTAGCTGGAACACGCGGGTTAGAAAGTCGTACGCCGCCTCAAGGTCTGAGTAGACCAGCACCGAGATGCGCCGCTCGATATTTGTTTCCGCCATCGTCATCTCCTCCAAAAGCTTGAGCAGCTGATTCGTGTTTGACGTTCCAGAGAAATCACTGGTGCTCATGAAATGTTCAAGACTGCCTTTCAGGGCACTGGCTGTTTGCAGCCCACGTTCTAAATCGACGAGGTAGTGCTCGAGAACCGAACGAAGATTGGTGCCGCTGTTGGCAATGCTGTCTGCGACTGCACTCAGGGGGAGGCCCATCCTTCTGAGAACACAGATCTGCGACAGCCTCTCAACATCTTCGGCTGAGTAGATCCGATGGCCGGCTTCTGTGCGTTTCGGAACGAGGAGGCCGATCTCTTCGTAGTAATGGAGTGTCCGGACTGTGACGCCGGAAGCAGCCGATAGCTCGCCGACCTTGAACGCCAGCCCTTGAACTCGCGTCTCGTTCATACACCGGACACTACTTCCTCACGTGGCGTGAGATGCAACCCCTCGCGTCACGAATCGCGGCAGATGGTCCCGAGTCGTTCGGTGACACGGCTTCCCGCCTATGGTTGCCCTACCCGTCCCCGCTCAAACCAGCCGGTAGATGAACTCAACGCAGGGATTGGTACCTGGGGCCGAAGGGTCCCGTCTTCCGCTGCAACTCGTCTTGTGCTACAAATAGCACATGGCGACAGTCGGGGTTCGTGAGCTCCGTCAGCGTGCCAGCGAATTGCTGCGCCGCGTCGAGGCGGGTGAAACAATTGAGGTCACGGATCGCGGGCGCCCGGTTGCGGTGCTTGCCCCGCTGCCCGAAGCCGGAGTGCTGGAAAAGCTCCGAGCTGCCGGCGAGGTGACTCCCGCCGCCGGCAGCCTCAGCGACCTCCCATTGCCCCTGCCGGTGCCTGAGGGTAAAGAAACGCCTTCCGCGATCCTGGCCCGGCTACGTCGCAATGAACGCTGAACGCGCGACCTATCTGGACTCGTCCGCGATCGTCAAGCTCGCAGTCGCAGAGAAAGAGTCTGCGGCTCTCCGCCGGTACCTGCGCCGCCGAGCGCCACTGGTCGTAAGCGCACTCGCGCGGACCGAGGTCGCCAGGGCTCTATTACGGCTAGGT
>VBGP01000192.1:0-3654 GCA_005880795.1 Chloroflexota bacterium
ATGTCGACGCGCCCGGCGCGTCCAGATTTGCACGAATCTTCAGCCGGATTACTACACGAAGTACTACAGAATGCAGGTCGTCGAGACGGGTTCCTGTGTGATTAAGCGCTGCGATCGCCGCGGGATCGGCCGGGCGCCCGCAACGCGAATGCCGCGCCCGTGGAAACGCTTGCCTTTCCCTGAAGCTGCCTTGAGCAGCTGAGTGATCCGTTGATGCGAGAACCCCAGCACGCGCCCGGCATCACGCACGGTCAAAGTGTGCTGTTTGGACGAGATCGGCTGCTATCCGGCGCCGGCGATTGCCACCTCACGATGCCTACCCGACTAGTCCCAGGTCGCCAGCTGCTCGCGCATGCCGCGGGTGCCTGAGAAATATCGCTCGCGGCCGAGCGCTAGCACCGTCGCCACTGCGATCAGCACCAGCGCTACCACTCCGAACGCGATGAATAGGAAGCCGGCCTGGGCGATCAAGAGCAAGGCGCGGAGCGAGGCCAGCGCCAGCGCGGCTCCGCCGCCCGCGAGGAACACCCGGCTGCGCAGGGCGATCCCCGACCCCACGGTCACCGCGCCTTCGATCAAGAGAGCGACCAGCCACCACACGTCACCTTCCACGGTCAGCGCCGCGGCCCAGCCCATCGCCAGCGCGAGGCCGCCGCCCACGAGGAACCTGCGCAGCCACACGTCGACCTTAAAGCTCTGCTCCTGCCGCAGGCTGATGCCGGCCGCGATGAGGCCCACGCCCGGCCCGACGAGCTCCCACGAATGCAGGTTCAGGAAGCGCGCGACGAAGAATCCGCCGCTGCAGGCGGCCACGATCGCGGCGTATACCGCCGGTCGGAAACCATACTCGCGCGCGTCGAGCCACAGCACCCCGCCGGTGATGAGGAGCGCCGCGGTGGCGAGCGCCGCACCGAGGCTACTCGGCCCGGTACGGTCCGGGAAGACAAATCCGGCGAGTCCAGAAACCACCAGCAGGCCGAGGCCGAGGTAGCGATGCATGTTGACCACCGGATGCCGGCCAAACGACGAAGACACGCCCCGCCCGAGCGTCCAGAACACGAGCCCAAGCACGCCGAGCAGGGCCGCGTACAGGATCGTGTCGGCGTTGTGGTTGTAGAGCAGCGTAATCGAGCCCATTAGCGCGACGCCGGCGGCGAACGGCAGCAGCCACTGTTCCTTCTCCTGCAGTGCGGCCGCGTAGACGAGCGGAGCGTACGCGAGCACCGCGATGCCCGCGACGTCGGCGCGGCCGTCCTGCGCCAATACCAGCAGCGCTCCGACTGCGATCGTCACGGCGCCGCCGTCGACGCTCCATGCCCAGCGATTGGGGAACCGTGTGCGCAGGGCCAGGCCGGTGAAGCCCGCCAGCCAGCCGAGGACGGCAAATGCGATCTCTTCCAGCTCGCGCTGTCCCCCCGCCCCGGCGGCGATGAACGCGATATGGAGCATTGGCGCGAGCAGGATCACGCTCGCGTATGGCAGCCACCATTGACGTCCGCGGATGGCCGTCCGAGCGACGAGCACGCTCAACGCCGCGAACTCGAATGCCACCACCATGGCGGGCTCAGACGCGTAGGGCCAGAAATAGAGGATCGGGGCCGCGGTCAGCATCGCGGCCAGCGCGTACCAGCGCTCGATCTCGTCCTTGCCCCGCAGGGTCCACTCGGCGTGGGCGGCGGCCAGGGCGATCACAACGAGGCCTGCGACCCCTGCATCGACCCTGAGCACAGCGCTTGCTACCAGCAGGCCGGCCGAGGCGCAGAGGGAGGCGACCGGCCGCTCCAGTGAACGCCACCTGAGCAGCGGGTCGCGGTCGCCGATCAGCGACCATAGATAAAGGAAGGCGCCCAGTAGCAGCCCGGCTGCCGCCTGGTCCCAGGTCGGCGGGAGCTCGCGGAAGCTGAGGCCCGCACCCAGCACCGACAGGAGCAACATCACGACCACCGCGGCCGGCTCGATTCCTGAGCGGTCCAACCGGCCGCGCATCGCAAACCACACGCCGGTCAGGGCGAGCGCCGCAGCCGGCATCGTCGCTCCCTGCCACTGTTCCGGGATCGCCGCAATCGAGACGCCGGCGATCGCGCCAGACAGCGCCGTCCAGGCCAGCCACGGCAGCTCGGCCTCCTTGCGTGCGAGGGCCAGCCACCAGTACGCGACCGCGAGCGTGGCAAAGGCTGCGGCAAGCCGCCACCACAGCAGACCGTCTGGACCGGTGAAGCAGAGGGCCAGCGCCGGCACCGCCGCGGCGTGCACGAACCAGCGCCGAGCGGCGTTGGCGACCGCGTGGCGGGCCAGCGCCCTGGCCTGGCCGAGCGCGACGTAGAACAACGCGAGCAGCGCGTCGAAGGGGCCGCGCCAGCCCTGCGCGTTGAGCGCGTCGACGCCGATGAACCACGCGATGGAGAAGAGGCCCCGGGCGGCGATCGCGCTGAACTTCACGGCACCTAGCTCGGCGACTCCACCGAACGCCACCGCCGCGATGACGAGCGGTACGACCAGCTCCCAGTGGCCGGCCCCGATCTCGGCCCCGCGCGCGCCGACGAGCGTGAGCAGCAGCGCGCCATAGAAGAAATACGAGGCGTTCGGCCTCAGGAGGTTCAGGCCGTTGCGGGCGAATGGCGCCGCATATAGGACGAGCGCCAGAGCCGTCAACGAGCCAGCCCATGCGCCGAGATTCGCGTCGCGACCCGTGATCAGGAGCGCGACCGGAAGCAGGCCACGAAGCGCGTAGCCGGTCAACGCGGTCGGGACGAGGAAGTAATCGGCGGCGTACAGGATGAGAGCGATCCAGAGCGCCGCCGCCAGTACCCATGGCTGTCCGAGCTCGTTCTGCCACGCTGCCACCACGACGCCAGCGGCGACCGCAGCGTTCAGGTGCGCCGGGTGCGGTCGGTATAGCCGGCCGGCGATGCCGATGACTTCCGGCTTCCGTTGCAGCGCGATAAGCGGTATGGCGACGGCCGCGGCCGCGGCCGCGATGGCCGCGCCTTCCCCGATCCACGCCCGGAGCGGCTGCTGCGCCAGCGCCTGCCAGCCGAGGTACGAGACAGCGAGCGCCGCCAGCGTTCCGGTCCACAGCCATCCGGTCGGCTCGTAGCGGACCGCCACGCCGACCGCGATCAGCGCCGATGCATGCGCGAACCACTGAAAGTCCTTGAAGAGGCGCGAAGGCAGGACGCGCTGCCACGCCGCGTAGGCCAGTGGCGCCAGCGCGATGCCGGTGGAGAGCCAGTAGTCGCCGCCCACCCAGCCGGAGACGCCGGCGATGGTCGCGAAGGTGGCAACGCCGGCAATCTCCCCGTACCCGCGCAGGTCCAGGCGCAGGGCAAGCGCACCGTACGCGACCGCACATGCGGCGGCGGTGACCGCGACCGCCTGGTAGACGGTGATGCCGCGTTCGCCAAGGGCGAGGAAGGTCCACGCGGCGACGCCGACGAGCGGCAGCAGCACTGCCGCGAGCGCGATGTAGATCTGGCCGACCGACTCGAGGCCCTTGCGCCTTCTGGCGAAATAACCGGCGAGCGCGAAGACGACGTTGAGCCCCACCACGGCGGCCAACCGAACATCGCCACCCAGTCCGGTGGTGCCGTAGAGCTCGAACAGCACCGTGGCGACGACCAGCAGGAACGCGCCGAGCGCCGCGAGCAGGAGGAC
>VBGP01000192.1:3731-4331 GCA_005880795.1 Chloroflexota bacterium
CGGTCGGCCTGGCGACTGCGGCGGCCGTGGCCACCGGGGCAACGTTGAAACGGTTCTGCCACTCGTTGAGCGCTGACCCGCGGTCCTTGTACTCCCGCTTGAGGTCCTTGCCGACCTCTTCGCTGATGACGCCGGTGGCCACCATCTGCGCGGCATCCTCGATCGCGCGCATGAGGTACTCATCCTCGGCGCGGATGTCGAGGCTGTCGGCGGTCGTGCGGTAGCCAAGGCGAAAGCGCAGCAGCGCGACCACGGCTTTGGAGGACAGGCCGAGCTCGAGATAGCGCATGGCGGCGTCGGTGACGGCCTCGCGTTCGGCCCCGGTCAGGCCTATGCCGGCGCTCCACTCGCCCCACTGGCGGCGCGCGGCTTCGAGCGCCGCCTGCGAATACCGGATGCTCTTAACCTCCATCGGTGGCTGCATTTGTACTCTTGTTCGCCGAACTCTTTACAAGCAGGGACCGGCGATCCTGCGCCACGCAAGCGGGTCGTAAGGCTCGCCGGTCGCCCCGGGCCGCGGCGGAATGGTCGCGACCTTGGTCATTACTCCACTGGCGCATAGCCAGATCGAGCCGTCGCTGCCGGCGAACCAGACTTCCT
>VBGP01000192.1:4392-5134 GCA_005880795.1 Chloroflexota bacterium
GCCGCCGGGATTTACTCCCGGATCACGCATGCCTGCTGCAGCACTCCATTCGCCTGAACTCTCTGATCGACATGCGTGAGCGAACCGAATCCCCCGGCCAGAGACAGGGTGAGCGGATTCCCGAAGTAGTCGGGCATCGTCACCATCGCTGTCGAGGTCGCACCCTTGTTCTCGACAAAGGTCACCTGGGATTGTGTGTAGCCCAGGCACTGATAGTTGTTCTGTTCATGAACCGTCATCAACGGCCCCGTCCCTGTCCACGTCGCGTTGACCGACAGCGGGAAGTTGAGGCCAAAGCCCGGGTAGTTGTTCGAACAGATCGGGGTACCTGTGATCGTGGTTTGGAGCGAGGCTGAGACGAGCCCGTTCGAAGTTACATCCGACGGTGGGATCGCAAAGCAACCGAACCCGTTGAACGGTCCGCCGAAGAAAGAGAGATTCAGGTCGAATTCGGAAGAGCTGGTGGTCGGTTCGCCAGATGGTTGTGACGATTGGTTGTTCTCGAACAGAGAGACCTGGTTGGTGGGGCCGGGTGGGGACCCGAAGAACCCATTCGCGAAAAGTCCGAAGAAGCGGAAGCGACCGGCCGGTGTCGGGCCTGTCCCAAAACCGATGGGGCCGCAGCCGGGATCGATAGATCCCTGGGCCGCTATATCAAAGTTGTCGGAGTTCAGGCCGGTCTGGCTCGAGGGAAAAACCGTCGCCGCTCCGTCGATAGTCAGGGTCAGGTTGCCGCTGGCCG
>VBGP01000192.1:5154-6631 GCA_005880795.1 Chloroflexota bacterium
AGCACGCGACCGCTGCTATCGGCTCGATAGCCGGCGCAGGCGTAGTTGCTGACGCCGGTGGAATTGGCAAGGGGGCCGACTCCCGTCCAGTTTGCGCTGATTCCGATGGTGTCAGTGAGCGGAGAACCGAAACAGGTCGGCGACGAAGGGCTCACGATCGTGTTGAGGGCCGCACTGCCCAGCCGCTTGTCGATCGAGAAGTCCGAAGGATGGTCCAGCATCAGACAAGCAAACGTAGATGTGCCGGTGCTGTAATCGAACAGATTCAAGAAGACCTGGGTGCTCGACGTTATCGTCTGTGGCCCACCGTCCGGACGGGCGGCCTCGGTGCCGGCGCTCACACTGATGAAGATCGAAATATTGTCGCTGAACCCGGAGAAGTCGGCCCCAGCGAAGATGAGTTGGTAGGTTCCGGGCGGGAACAGGCCCCCCGCCCCCTTTTGCGCGGACACCGTGGGGCCAAGAAACGTCGACATCGCAAGGAGAGCGCTGATGAGAAGCACCGCACGCCAAATTGATTTCATATTTCCTTCCCGCTCAACTCGGCAAACACCATCGGTCGGCGGAAGGCTACGCCGTAGTCATCACGGCCGCATCGGGTGTTTCCCTATCTGTGCGCCGGTCGCGCTGGACTTGGTTTCCGCCGATCTGTGCCCGTTCCGCCGTGACCCCGGCCAGGCCATGCCCGCGATTGGATCCGGAGCTTCTGATAGGTGCCGGCGTTCGCCAGTTCCACAAGACTTGAGGGCTGGCGTAGCAACTTCGAGGCGGCCATGGCCGTAGCCGCCGAGGTGCATGCGCTTCATTTCGACTTCCTCCGTCTGAAAGCACGTGCCTCGGCCGGCAAATGTGCCGTGCGGACGGACCGCAAACCTATCAGCCGTCTAGCGGGCTCGCATCCCGCGTTTTCCTATCTGGCGGCTAGAGCCGACTTCAGGATGGCTGGATCCGGATTTGCTTTTCAGCCATTCGACGCCCCAGTTCGGCGCGCGAGCGTATGTCCAGCTTTTGGTAGACACGGGCGAGGTTGGCCTCGACCGTTTTCGGGCTGATCAACATCGCAGCAGCGACCTGCCTGTTCGTTTGTCCAGTCGCCGCCAGCTGTGCGATCCGGTGCTCTGAAGGTGTCAGCTCGCCGCCCTTTCCCCGCCGAATACCAAGGCCAGCAAGTTCGCGCTGCGCCTTCTCAGTCCAAAGCCTGGTGCCCAAGTTGGTGAAAATCTCAAGCGCAGTTTCCAATGAAGCTTTCGCTTCCCGCCGCGTACCTCGGCGGCGTTGCAGCCGTCCTAGAACCAGCATGGTTCGAGCCAGCTCGAACGGCATCGCGATCCGGTCATGCTGCACCAACGCTTGCTCGCAGCATCGGATCGATGCCTCAAGCTCGCCCGCAGCGGCGAGCAGAAGACTTCGGCAGCGACCGCCAACCGCCAGCGCCCATGCACGGTCGAGCCGGCGCCCGTGGTCTTCGAGCCAGTCG
>VBGP01000192.1:6729-7184 GCA_005880795.1 Chloroflexota bacterium
GGCGCAAGCCGCATCGCGGCTGCTTGATAGTTATCGAGCGAGAGTTCGATAAACCCAAGCGTGCCGAGGGGCGCGAGTGCTACCGTCGCCAGCGTCCCTCGTTGAAGGATCTCATATGAAGCCTCTGCCGCTTTCCTGGCTTCCATGACATCGCCCCGAAATGCGGCGGCATGTGCTTGGGCCGATAGCGCTATGGCGAGCGGCAGCTCAGTACCCAGTTGCAGCGCGCGCTCGTAAGCATCGTTGGCGACCTCTGTCGCGGAGGCGATATCACCGCGCCAGCATGCAAGGGCCTCGATCTGGAAGCCGAGGAAGACGAGGTCGTTCTCGGCGCCCTTCTCGAGACATTCGCGGCGCAGCCTGTCGAGCACCACGCTGGCCTGATCCAGCCTGCCTGACCACATCCAGATCAGGCTGGCCATTAACGATGGGGTCTGGGCGATCGGCCCGGAGTG
>VBGP01000192.1:7233-9765 GCA_005880795.1 Chloroflexota bacterium
TATCACTTAGGCGCTCAGCATCACTGATCATGCCTTCAGAACAGTCCAAAGCATCTTCGAGACGACCCAGATTGAATAGCACGAACGAGAGATCGATTTCGATTCGGACGCGCAGCGAGTCGTCGTCGGCCGCATCAGCAAGCGCCCTTTCCAGGAGCGGAGCCGCAGCCTGGTAGCTGTCGTCGTAGATACGTACCCTGGCCAGCAGCCTCAGCGCCTCAGCCCGCAACTTCCCCGGCGCCAATTTGTCAATCGTCCCTTCCAGTAGATCTCTCGCCCGAATAGGATCCCCCGCGTCATAGTGATAGGCCGCGGCGCGAATCTTGCGGCTGGCGTCATGCGCGCCGAGATTGAGTGCCAGCTCAAGGAGATCGGCCGCGGTAGCAGCTGCACCACGTGTGCTGGCGTTTTCTGCGGCTTCGTCGAGCGTCCTGATGGTCTCCTCATCGCGGCTGGTCGCGGCAAGCGCCAAGTGGCGCGCTCGCTCTTCGATGTCAAGCTGGGCGCTGGCGATTTGCCGATGCATTGCTCGTCGCTGTTTGGGCGACGCCATGCTGTATACGGCGGAGGCGAGGATCGGATGGGTGAATCGGACCACCGGACCGTCCACCTCGACGAGGCCAACATCCTCTGCACTTTCAAGCGAAGCAGCTGCACCCGCGCCGACAATTTGTCGCAGAATGTCGACTGTAGGTCGTGCACTGGTCGATCGAGTCCTCGCAGTCGAGCGCCAGTCAATTCCGAGAGGGTCGCCGACAAACGGGTATTGGGCCTTAGTCCAATGTCGCTCCCATGCACACGAGCAAGTTCGAGGGCCAAAAACGGGTTCCCGGCGGAAGCCTCGTGGATTCGCACAAGAGCCGGATGGGGATATGTGCGTCCAAAGCGCTCTCTGAGAACATGCTGAATTGCGGCCAGACTTAGCGGCCCGACATGGAGGCGCGAGATGCCGTCGGGACCTGCAACTCGAAATGCGGGTTCCTCGAGGTCACGTGCGGTCGTCCGGAAGGAAACCAGGAATCCGATTTTTCCGGTGACCCGTCTAGCCGCGAATTCGATCGCTTGAGCGCTGGCGCGATCGAGCCATTGGAAGTCGTCGACCGCAACCAATGCCGGAGTTCGGTCGGCGAGCCGTTGCAGAACGGCGAGGAAGGCTGTGGCGACGACGCGACGGTCCACCGTGGCGTGTGGTCTTCTCGAGCGCAGGCGAACCACATCCAGCGCTTCGTACTGGGGGGCGGGCAGTGCACTAAGCATCGCCTCGTCCAGGTCGGCCAGCTGGTCGGCGATCGACGAGTACGACAGCTTGGCCTCAGATTGCGCCGGCCGAGAGACTAGGACCGCGTACCCGCGTCGTCTGGCTTCGGCTATGCCCTCCTGCCATAGGGTCGTCTTGCCGATGCCAGCCTCGCCATAAAGGATCAGGGCCCCGGACCCACCGTTTATCGAGTCGAGGAACGTCCCGATGCCCTGCAGTTCCGTCTGGCGGCCCACGACGCCGGCTGACATGGTCGGACAAGGGTAACCCCCCTCGACCGTCCAACTTCACCGTAACCGTGGGTAGGGAAACGCCCGATGCGAAGGCCATGCAAGGGGACTAGGGTCTACGGGTGACGGGATCTGAACGAGCTCCTTTGAATCGCTACTTGGTCGAGACCTACTGGCCCGGAGTTACTGAGTCGCAACTCGTCGCGGCGACGCGCCGCGCCGCCAATGCAGCCGTGATCCTCACGGCTCAGGGTTCGGAGATCAGATGCATGAACGCGATGCTCGTCAGCAAAGACGAAGTCTCTTTCTGCGTCTTTGAAGCCCGATCCGAGCGCACAGTGGCCGAGGCTTGTCGCGATGCAGAGCTTCGGTTCGATCGAATTCTGCATGTAGTTCAGATTGACTCGTCACTGCCGTGACGGACATCCTGCTGTTGTGAGCCGAGCTCTCGTGCTCACGGCGTCGGGACCGCGCCTACTCTCACTACCGCTAGCCCTCACCGCAGTTCGGCTTGCGCACATCTTAGGCATGTCTGGGCGAACTGCCTCACCGGCATGCGAGAGTAGCGACAGGCGCACCTGATTCATGGCTGGCCGACATGGTCTATCGGCGACAAGCTGCCCAAAAAATACCCAGTTCGTCGACAGGCATGAACAGTTGGCTGGCCATGGCCGCAGTTCTGCTGGTCGCTTGCGCGGAGGGGGCAGCGGTCCAGTAACGGCCCAGTCTGACATCGCAGTCATCTGCGCGGCCGGCGTCGGTGAACCAGGAAATCCGGTGCCAACGGGCACCAAGATCTGCAACGACGTGACCGTAGGAGATGCGGCTCTGCGCGCCGACTTCACCACAGCGCCGACAAATGACGACCTGGTCGAGGTGTATCCCGGATCCAACACGAATCCTCACGACGCCGCAACGTTCGAGTCAGGGACAGCAGTGTTGCACTCGAGTGGCGCGAGTCAAGAGGCAACAGTGACGCCGAAAATTTGGCTTTCAGACGCGCCGCCGGCGGACGTCATAGTGGTGGTCGACTTCATTGGTCCG
>VBGP01000027.1 GCA_005880795.1 Chloroflexota bacterium
ATCGTCTTGTCGCTCACGATCGAAGGAGTGAACCCGGCCTTCCGCAGCATCCGCATCCATTCCGCCCGCGCGAACAGGCCGTGCTTCTGCCGCTCGTGCACCATTCGCACGCGACCGCGTGAGTCTTTCAGGAGGAACCCGAAGTCGACCAGGACGGTCGAGTCGTTCGGATTGGGATCGGTGACCCACTGCACGTAACGCAGGCTGCGCTTATCTGTGTCATAGCCGCCGTGGTCGGTGCTGGGCACGAACGTCTCGCGCATCTCATCGGGGACGAACAGGGCAATGCCGCCGGGCCGGCAGTGGACATAAGCCGTCTCCATCACGGCCAGCAGGTCTCTCGCGGTCGTCATGTGGGCGACGACGTCGTGAACGAAGACAGCGTCGAATGTCTTGCCCAGGCGCACAGTCCGAATGTCGCCCAGGACGTGCTCGCATTCCGGGTTCACCTTTCGACTCACCGCCTGCATGTGAGGCGACAGGTCCACGCAGGTCAGCTCGAACTGCGCCTTCAGATGAAATGCATTGTTCCCGCTGCCGGAACCGAGGTCGAGCAACGTTCGCGGCCGTGGCGTGACCGACCTGCGCAGCAGCCGGCCGAAGAAAAGAGCCTCGTCCCGATACTCGTCGGGCCCCGCGATGTTCGGCCACCATGCGGCGAGCTCGTCGAAAAGCTTCATGCGAACGTTAGGTTACCGAGGGCTCGGCGCCCTCGACGGTCAGGACATGGCCGGGACTCGGGGCAGCTCCTCGATTGCAGCGTCGATGCGCGACTGGGAAAGCTCGACGTCCTCCAGCTTGCCGGCGAAGTACGCGTCATACGCGGACATGTCGAAGTGCCCGTGCCCGGAAAGGCCGAACAGGATGGTCCGCTTCTCACCGGCCTCTCGTGCGGCGGCTGCTTCCTCGGCCACGGCGCGCAGGGCGTGCGCCGACTCGGGAGCAGGCAGAAAGCCTTCCGAGCGCGCGAACCGCACCGCTTCCGCAAAGCATTCGTTCTGCTTGTAGGCACGCGCCTCCACGACTTTGTGGTCGACCAGGGCGCACAGCGACGGCGCGTCCCCGTGGTAGCGCAGTCCCCCCGAGTGAATCCGGTCCGGTATGAAGCTGTGGCCGAGCGTGAACATCTTCACGACCGGACCCATGCCGACCGCGTCGCCGAAGTCATACGCGTAGACGCCGCGCGTCAGCGTCGGACACGCGGCCGGCTCCGCCGCGATAAAGCGCGTGCGCGGCTGGCGGCCTTTCAGCTTGTCGCCGATGAACGGGTAGGTCAAACCGGCGAAGTTGGAGCCTCCACCGACGCAAGCGATCACGACGTCCGGATACTCGCCGGCCATCTCCATCTGCTTTTTGGCCTCTTGCCCCATCACCGTCTGGTGGAGCAGGACGTGGTTGACCACCGACCCCAGCGAGTACTTGGCGTCATCGTGCGTGGCGGCGTCTTCGACAGCCTCTGAGATCGCGATGCCGAGGCTGCCCGGCGAATCGGGGTCGTCCTTTAATATGCCGCGCCCGGCGTTGGTCAGGTTGCTCGGGGACGCGTACACCGTCGCGCCCCAGGTTTCCATCATCGCCCGGCGATAGGGCTTCTGCTCGTACGAGACCTTGACCATGTAAACGGTCACCTCGAGCCCGAACAGCGCGCCCGCAAACGCGAGCGCGGAGCCCCACTGGCCGGCCCCGGTCTCGGTGGTCAGCCGCTTCACGCCTTCCTTGGCGTTGTAGTAGGCCTGCGGTACGGCGGTGTTCGGCTTGTGCGAGCCCGCCGGGGAGACGCCCTCGTACTTGTAGTAGATGTGGGCTGGGGTGTCGAGCGCCTTCTCGAGGCGATCCGCCCGGTAGACCGGGCTCGGCCGGGATCTCGATCCACGGCTCGGCCGAGACCTCCTGAGCGATGATCGCCTGCGGGAAGATCGGCGCCAGGTCGGCCGGCCCCATCGGCTGCAGCGTCTGGGGGTTCAGGTACGGGGCCGGCGGCGCCGGCATGTCGGGCAGGATGTTGTACCAGCGCTCGGGGATGTCGTTCTCGTCGAGGAGAATCTTCTTGGTCACGGCTCCCAGCCTCCTGAATCCGTTCGGAAGGTGCCCGGCCAGAAGCGTACCGCTACCGAGCCCCTCCGGGCCGCCACCGTTGGTGCCGCCCGCGGGTCGGCCCCTCGCGGATCAAGTCCAGCCGCGGCCGCGGACCGTCGGTGCGGCCGGAGGGCGGCTTGCGGCTTCCGCGCAGAAACTGCACGGGCCACTCGACGGAGACGTCCTGGTCGGCGGCGGCGTGCAGCGTCCACGCGGGGTCGTACAGGTGCGCCCGGCCCAGCGCGCAAAGGTCCGCGCGGCCGGCCAGGATGATGCTGTTGACGTCGTCGTAGCCGCTGATCGCGCCGACCGCGATCGTCGCGATGCCGGTCACGTTGCGGATCCGGTCCGCGAACGGAGTCTGATAGCTGCGGCCGAAGCTCGGCTGCTCGTCCGCCACCGTCTGGCCTGTCGAAACGTCAACTGCATCGACTCCGTGGTCAGCGAAGGCGCGCGCAACTTCGATGGAATCCTCTGCGGTCAGCCCGCCCTCGTACCAGTCGACCGCCGACACGCGCACTGTCATGGGTTTGCCCGCGGGCCACTCGGCGCGCATCGCATCGAACACCTCGAGCGGGAACCGCAGCCGGTCCTCGAGCCTGCCGCCGTATTCATCGCCACGCACGTTGGTAAGAGGCGAGACGAAGCTGGCGAGAAGGTAGCCGTGCGCGCAGTGCAGCTCGAGGAGGTCGAAACCGGCCCTTATGGCCATGCGCGTTGCCGCGACGAACTGGTGCTTCACGAGGTCCATGTCCGCCCGCGTCATCTCCCGCGGCGTCTGGCTGACCGGAAGGTAGGGGAGAGGCGAGGGGGCGATCAGGTCCCAGTTGCCAGAAGCCAGCGGCTCGTCCATGCCTTCCCACATCAGCCTGGTGGAACCCTTGCGACCGGAGTGACCGAGCTGGATCCCGATCTTCGCCGGCGTGTGTCCGTGCACGAACTCGACCAACCGGGTGAAGGCGGCCTCGTGGTCCGGTCTGTACATTCCGGCGCATCCGGGTGTGATGCGGCCCTCGGGCGACACGCAGACCATCTCGGTCATCACCAGCCCGGCGCCGCCCAGCGCCTTGCTGCCCAGGTGCACGAGGTGGAAATCGCCGATCAAGCCGTCCTCGGCCACATACATGTCCATCGGCGAGACGATCACGCGATTGGCTAGCTCGAGCTCACGCAGCCGGAACGGGGCGAACATCGGCGGCACCAGTTCGCGGCCTCTGCTGAACCAGCGGTCGACCTCGGCCACGAACTCGGGGTCGCGGACCTTGAGGTTCCAGTACGTGACGCGCCTGCTCCGGGTCAGCAGGTTGAACGCGAACTGGAGCGGTTCCTGCCGCGTGTACTGGGAGATGTTCTCGAACCACTCGAGGCTCGCCTGCGCCGCTCGCTGCGCGCTCTCCACCACAGGCCGGCGCTCGGCTTCGTACGCGTGGAGCGCCGTCTCCACGGTTGGGTTTTCGTGCAGGCACGCGGCCAGCGCAAGGGCGTCCTCCATCGCCAGCTTGGTCCCGGACCCGATCGAGAAATGCGCGGTGTGCGCGGCGTCCCCGATCAGGAGCAGGTTGCCGTCGCGCCAGGATCGCGTGCGCACGGTGGCAAAGCGGATCCAGCGACTGTTGTTGGCAAGCAGCGGCTGTCCCTGCAGCGCGTCCGCGAACACCTCGGCGCAAAACGCGATGCCCTGCTCGTCGCTCTCGCCTGGTTTCCAGGAGCGCTCCGAAGAGTCAACCTGGCCGCTGCGCATCCAGCTGCCCTCCTCGAGCTCCACTATGAACGTGCTCATCGAGCTGCTGTAGGGATAAGCGTGGGCCTGCACGGTACCGATGTCGGTCTCGGCGATGAAGAACTTGAACGCCTCGAAAACCAGGGGCGTCCCCAGCCACATGTAGCGTGCATGCCGCGCATCGAGCTGCGGCCGGAAGACCTCGGCCCGGGCATTTCGGGTCGGGCTGTTGACGCCGTCCGCGCCGACGACCAGGTCGTACGAGCTCCGCAGCTGGTCGAGTGCAGGCGCGGGCTGGCGGTAGTGGATGCTGACCCCGGACTCCTCGCACCTCTCACGCAGGATCGCGAGCAGCCGCTGCCGGCTGATGGCCGCGAACCCGTGGCCGCCGGAGGTGAGGACCTCTCCATGGAAATGGACGTCGATGTCGTCCCAGATCGCAAAGTCCTTGGAGAGCCTCTGGTAGAAGGCGGCGTCGGCATGTTCGATGCCTCCGAGCGTCTCGTCGGAAAAAACGACCCCGAAGCCAAAGGTGTCATCGGAGGCGTTTCGCTCCCACACCTCGATCTCATGCTTCGGGTTTAGGAGCTTGACCAGCGTCGCCAGGTAGAGTCCCGCCGGCCCGCCGCCAACTATGCCAAGGCTGAGCGCGCGGTTGACTGCCGGCTTCGCCGCGCTCAGCTCCTTTCTCGCAGCCGGAACCGCTGCAGCTTGCCCGTCGCGGTTCGCGGCAGCGCCTCGGCGAACTCGATCGCCCGCGGATATTTGTAGGGAGCGATCTGGCTCTTGACGAAATCCTGCAGCGCCCTTGCCGGCTCCGGGCCGAGCTCCGCCCCGGGCTGGAGCACGACCACCGCCTTGACGAGCATGCCCCGTTCCTCGTCGGGCGCGCCGACCACCGCCGCCTCGGCGACCGCCGGATGCCGGAGCAGCGCCTCTTCGACCTCGGGGCCGGCGATGTTGTAGCCGGCGGACACGATCATGTCGTCGGCGCGGGCCTGGTATTGGAAGTAGCCGTCGCCGTCGCGGACGTAGACGTCGCCCGTGACGTTCCACCCATCCTGCACGTAGGTGGCCTGGCGGTCGCCTCGCAGGTAGCGGCAGCCCGTCGGCCCCTTCACCGCGAGCCGCCCCAGCTCGCCGTCGGGCACCGGCCTGCCGTCCGGGTCCTGGACCTCGGCCACGTAACCCGGCACTGTGCGGCCGGTGCTCCCTGGCCGAATTTCGTCGCCTCCGGCGGAGATGAAGATGTGGAGCATCTCCGTCGAGCCGATGCCGTCGATGATGCGGATGCCACAGGCGTCGTGGACGGCCTCCCACGTTGCTTTCGGGAGCGTCTCACCCGCCGATACGCAGGCACGCAGAGAGTCGAGGCGCGCCGCGCCCAGGTTGGGCACCATCGCGCGATATGCAGTTGGCGCGGTCGCCAGCACGGTGATGCCGTGGCGCTCGACGGCCTCGAGCAGGTGGGGCGGGGACGGCTGCTCGAGAAGGTAGGCGGCGGCGCCGGCTCTCATCGGGAAGACGACGCTCTGGCCCAGCCCAAAGGTAAACGCCATCGGCGGGCTCGCCGCGAACAGGTCGTCCGGGGTCGGCTGCAGGACGTGGCGCGAGAACGTGTCCGCGATGGCGAGGACGTCACGATGAAAGTGCATCGTCGCCTTCGGTTTCCCGGTGGTGCCAGACGTGAAGGCGAGCATGCACACGTCGTCGGCGGCCGTCGCGACGTTCTTGAACCTTGGCGTTTTGGTTGCCGCAACCTTCGTCAGGTCGCCTGCGTCGTCGCCCCCGTAGGTGAAGATCTGGAAGCCGTCCGGGGCGGCGGCGTCCAGGTCCTTGATGAATCGGTGGTCGCAGATCGCCATGGTCACGGCGGCTATGTCCACCATCGTCTCGAGCTCACCGGTCCGAAGCAGCGGCATCGTGGTCACCGCGACCCCGCCCGCTTTGAGGACGCCAAACCAGCTCGCCACCAGCCATGGGTTGTTCGGGCCACGGAGCAGCACCCGATTGCCTGGGACCAGCCCCATCTCGTGCACGAGCGCGTGTGCGACCTGGTTGGACCTCGCCTGGAGGTCCGAGTAGGACCATTCCTCCGTATCCGTCACCAGGCAGCGCCTGGCTCCGGCTCCGGATTGGACGTGGCGGTCGAGCAGCTCGGCCGCGCAGTTCAGCGACGGCGGGTACTGGAGCTCGGGAAGGGTGAACAGAAACTCCGGCCACGTCGCTCGGGGAGGGAGGTTTTCCCGGGTGAAGGTGTCTACATGCGCCGATCGTGAGACCTGCGTCAAATGCCCTTCGACATACTACCTTCATGCAGCCGAGCGGCCGGCCTGAGAACGTCAACCCTGACGAGCTCGCGCCGGCGCGTGGTTTCTCCCACGCGACGGTCGCCGGCGACACCGTGTGGGTCGGTGGCCAGATCGGGTCGGACAAGACCGGCAAGGTCCCCGAGCCGGGCGACGTCGTGGCCCAGTTCGCCCGCGCGATACGCAACGTCGCGACCGCCCTGCACGCGGCCGGCTGCGGGCCGGAGGACACGGTCAAGCTCACCTACTACGTCACCGACCTGAAGCTCTACAAGGAGAACCTGCCCGCGATCGGGGCTCCTTATCGCGAGGTCTTCGGCCGCCACTACCCGGCGTCGACGCTGCTCGAGGTCAGCTCGCTTTTCGACCCGGATGCGCTGATCGAGATCGACGCGGTCGCGGTGCGCCCGGCATGAGGCGCTGGAAGCACTTCGAGTACGACGAGCGGGAGGGCGTCGCAACCCTCACCTTCTCGAGGCCGGAGCGGCTCAACGCTCTTACCTTCGAGGTCTACGCGGACATCCGCGACCTCACCGACTCGCTGCGGAGCCGTCAGGACGTCCGCGTGCTGGTCATCCGCGGCCAGGGCCGCGGTTTCTGCTCCGGAGGTGACGTCGACGAGATCATCGCCGAGCTGGTCAAGAGAGGTACGCGGGACGTCTACGAGTTCGCGCGCATGACCGGCGCCTGCGTGCGCAACCTGCGGGAGATCCCGCAGCCGGTTATCGCGTCGGTCAACGGCATCGCCGCGGGTGCGGGGGCTGTCCTGGCCACGGCGGCCGACATCCGCGTGCTGGCGGACTCGGCGAGCTTCCGATTTCTCTTCACCAGCGTCGGGCTCTCCGGCGGCGACATGGGCGTCTGCTGGCTGCTGCCGCGTATCGTCGGCCTGGGCAGGGCCACGGAGGCTCTGATGCTGGGGAGCAAGATCGCAAGCCAGGAGGCCCTCGCCTGGGGTCTTGCCTCCAGGGTGGTGGCCGACGATCAGCTCGACGCCGCAGTCGATGAATACGTCACCCGGCTGAAGGAGCTTGCCCCGTGGGGACTTGCGATGACGAAGGAAATGGTCAACCGCTCAGCCTCGAGCGACTACTCGAGCGCGATCGAGATGGAGGCGTTCACCCAGACGCTGCTCATGACGGCTGAGGACTTCCGTGAGTTCCATGCCGGCTTCACCGGCAAGCGCAAGCCCGACTATCGCGGCCGCTAGCTTCCCCCGCTCCCTTCCGCATGTCAGACGCCAACATGCGCTTGGGAGCGACTTTCAACCCCATGACAACAGGGACGAGAGCCTACAGGCCCTCCTCCTTGACCTATTGGCGTGTCCATGCCCCCTGACTAGCATCCATGCCAGGGAGCGGCAGACCCGATTTGAGATGGGCGGCCGTCGAGGCGGGAGGCCCTGACCACGTATCGGTCAGTGAAGAGCCTGTCGCTCCCGCCAGAACCAGATCGCAGCCGCCGTGAGCGACCCGAAGATCGACCGCCCGGCCGACGTGTCAGACGCCAGCAATTTCTGCAGCCCGCTGGCGACGGAAGCTGACACGTTCGCCCGGGCCACCGGTTATCCGAGAGCACATCATCGCAAGGCAGGTTAGGCAATTCGCGCGGTAGTCACCGGAGCGGCGGGATTCATCGGGTCGCACCTTTGCGATCGGCTGCTCGCCGACGGCCACGACGTCGTCGGCATCGACTGCTTCAGGGACTACTACTCTCGAACGCTCAAAGAGCAGAACCTCGAGAGTGCGCGAGCGTTTCGAGGCTTCACCTTCTGCCACCTTGACCTCGTGGAGGAAGACATTCGCTGGGTCGTCGACGGGGCGGACGTCGTGTATCACCTGGCCGGCCGCTCCGGGCTCGGCGTTGCGTCGCGCTGGGAGTTTGGCCAGTACGTCCGTGACAACATACTCGCCACCCAGCGCTTGCTCGAGGCCTTGGTGACAAACCCGGTCAGGCGCCTTGTGTACGCCGGCAGCTCCTCCGTATATGGCGAAGCGGAAGCCTTTCCCACCAAGGAGACAGCTCTGCCGCGACCTCTGTCGTCATACGGGGTGACCAAGCTTGCCGCGGAAAACGTCGTCCAGCTCTACGGCCGGAGCTCCGGTTTGCCGGTCACCGTGCTTCGCTACTTCACCGTTTACGGACCCCGCCAGCGCCCGGACATGGCGGTCTCGCGATTCATGCGAGCGCTGGTTACTGGCGAGGAAATCGAGATCAATGGGGACGGGGAGCAGACTCGTGACTTCACGTTTGTCGACGATGCTGTTACCGCAACCGTCCGAAGCGCCACGGCCGATGTTGCAGGCAAAGTGCTCAACATCGGCGGAGGGAGCCGCTCCACGATCAACGCCGTCCTGGCGGCGCTCGAGGAGATCTCGGGGACTCGAGTTGGCCGTCGGTACCTGCCGTCAGGCGCGGCCGACCAGAGGCACGCCGCAGCCTCGATCAACCTGGCACGTGAGGGCCTGGGCTGGGAGCCCAGGGTTACCCTGCGGAAGGGGCTTACGAGCCAGTGGTCCTGGTTCCAAGGGTTGGGCGGGCGAGAGTCGGACATCAGCCGCGAGCCTGTGAC
The DNA here is from genome assembly GCA_005880795.1 of Chloroflexota bacterium. Classification (GTDB taxonomy): domain Bacteria; phylum Chloroflexota; class Dormibacteria; order Dormibacterales; family Dormibacteraceae; genus 40CM-4-65-16. The sequence continues at coordinate 8,678 of VBGP01000027.1, forward strand.
TGTCTGACGACTGGCCCAGGCGAGTCCCAGGGCACCGCCTTATGCTGGCGGCGCCTTGTCTGACCGCCGTCGCTTTCCGCGGGTCCAGGCCAACGTTATGTGCCGGCCCGCGGGTAACGACCTGTTGCATCACCGGCGCAACACCCAGGACATCAGCCTTGGCGGGATGCGCGTCTATTCGGACGAGGATTACCCGGTAGGCAGCCGTCTCGACCTCGACGTGCTGATTGCAGAACAAGAACCGGTCAGATGCTGGGCGACAGTGGTGTGGCGTACTGAGCTTGGCGCCGGCGCCCCCGCGAAATTCGACGTCGGGCTCAAATTCACCGACCTGGCTCCGTCCGACCTCCAGCGTCTGGCGGGCGTGCTCGTCAGGGTTCGGTGATTCAGGGTCGGCATGTGGCAGTTTGCCGTGGGACTGCTCGTCGGGGTGGCGCTCGGCGTCCTCATAATGGCGGCCCTTGTCGCCGCGAGCAGGCGGCCGTAGCGTCCCAGAACGACCGGGACAGTTGACTTCAATCAGGTCACCCGGTGGGGCATGACACGTATTGAAATGCCCATTCAAATCGTGACCATCAAGCGATTACTTTCATGACAACAGAAGGTGCAGCGAGCAGGGCGGATGAATCATGTCGACTCGAGTCTTGGCCTGCAGGTTTCCGCGCTCAAGCACTTTCCATATGAGAGCACCCTCAAACGAGTGCTGGATGTGGTGCTCGCGAGTGTCGGGCTGCTGGCGGCGCTCCCTATCTGGCTGGCGATCGTTGTTGCGATAAGGCTTGACTCGCCGGGGGGCGCACTTTTCGTCCAGGACCGGGTGGGGGTTCACGGTCGCCGTTTTCGCTTTTACAAATTCCGCTCGATGTACGCCGATGCGGAGCACCGTGTCGGGGAGCTTCAGTCCAGCAACGAGGTGTCGGGGCCGGTTTTCAAGATGCGAGTCGACCCTCGGGTGACCAGGGTCGGAAACGTGCTTCGCCGTACCAGCCTCGATGAGCTCCCGCAACTGCTCAACGTGCTGAAGGGAGAGATGAGCCTCGTCGGGCCGAGGCCGCCACTCCCCAAAGAGGTGGAGCTGTACCGACCGAGCGACACGATGCGGCTCAGCGTGAAGCCCGGCCTGACGTGCCTGTGGCAGATCGGCGGCCGCTCGACGATTGGGTTCGACGAATGGATGGAGCTTGACCGCGAATACATTCGCCGAATGTCGCTGCGGGTTGACCTGACCATTCTGCTGCGCACCGTCTGGGCGGTCCTAAGCTGCAGGGGAGCGTATTGACCGGAGTTCTGGGAGCGCTGCTGGCGATCCCGGGCGCGGTGTTTGCGGGCTTCGGCCTTTACCTCGTGATCCTCGCGGCCGCGAGCGCGCTCGTTCATCGCGACGGGGCCATCGCTCTCGGCCGACCCAGAAATCGGCTGCTGGTCATCGTTCCGGCGCACAACGAGGAACAGCTCGTCTCTCGCTGTGTCGCGTCGCTTTTCGCCCAGAGCTACCCACGGACCCTTTACCGGGTCGTCGTCATAGCGGACAACTGTTCCGACAGCACCGCGGCGATCGCCGCCGGTTCGGGCGCCGAGGTCATGATCCGCACTGAGCCGGATGCCCGAGGCAAGGGTCGGGCTCTACGTTGGGCCCTCGACCAGCTTCTCGGGTCGCCGGATCAGCCCGACGCCGTGGTCGTCGTGGACGCCGACTCGGTGGCCGACCACCACCTGTTGACCGAGCTCGAGGCCGCGATGGGTCGTGGTGAATCGGTAGTCCAGGCCGACTACACGGTGCTCACGGACGAGCTGAGCTCGCGACGAACCCAGCTCGTCGCAGCCGGGTTCCTGCTGTTCCATCGAGTTCGCTTCTCGGGTCGCGCTCGGCTTGGCATGTGCGCCAACCTGGTTGGCAACGGCATGCTGTTCAGCCGGGCCACCCTCGAGGCCCACCCGTGGAGCGCGTTCACCGGCGTCGAGGATCTCGAGTACTCCATCGACCTGCGCCTGGCCGGCGTCCGCATAGGTTTCGCGCCCGCCGCCCATGTCTCCGGCCCCGGATCCGCGACACGGGCAGGCGAGTTTCGGCAGCGCCTGCGCTGGGAGGGCGGTCGGTTCCATGTGATGCGAAACCGCCTGTGGAGCATTGTGCGGGCCGCAGGAGCCAGGCGGGATCCGCGACTGCTCGACGCCGCCATCGACCTGGCGACCCCGCCGCTCGGCCTCCTCTCGATGGCCACCGGCGCGGGGTTCATCGCCGTCAGCGCTGCCACCATCGCCCGCATCGCGCCGGTGTGGGCGTTGATCCCCTGGCTGGTCGCTCTGGCTGCGATCCCGGCTTTCGTCCTGATCGGGCTGCACGCGGCGCGCGCCCCGCGCAGTGTCTGGATCGCGGTCGCGACGGGTCCGCTCTATCTCGCCTGGAAGTTGGCCACGTACATGTCGCTGCTACGCGGGTTCGATCCCAACCGCTGGGATCGCTCCGAGCGGCGCGACACGTCCGCACCGCGGCGGGTTGACATCGCCGGCGTGCCCATCGACGCCGTCGACATGGCGCAAGCGATTTCGCGGCTGCAGGCCGCGATCGGTGGCGGAAGACTTTTCCAGGTTTTGACCGTGAACCTCGATTTTCTCGTTCGCGCGCAGAGCGATCCAGGACTCATGCGCATTTTCCGGCGCACCGACCTGAACCTTGCGGACGGCGCTCCCGTCGTCTGGCTGGCCCGGATGCTCGGCGTTGAGATGCATGGTCGGGTTGCGGGAGCTGACCTCGTGCCGGCGCTGATCCGCGAGCTGGCGCACTCGGGCGCTCGATTGTTCCTGCTTGGAGGCGAGGACGGTGTCGCCGCCGCTGCCGGTGCGCGCCTCGGCGAGCTGTATCCCGGCATCGTGGTCGCGGGAACGTACGAGCCGCCGCGCGCCGCGGTCGAGGAAATGAACAACGCGGAAATCGTGACGCGGATTGCCGAGGCGCGGGCCGACGTTTTGCTGGTGGCCCTCGGACACCCCAAGCAGGAGCGCTGGATCGACCTGCATCGGGACCAGCTTTCGACGGTGTCCGTCGCCATCGGCGTTGGGTGCGTCCTCGACCTGATCGCGGGCCGAAGCCGGCGGGCGCCGCGGTGGATGCAGGCGGTTGGACTGGAGTGGTTCTACCGGCTGGCGCGGGAGCCGCGGCGCTTGCTCGGTCGGTACGTGACAGATGCCGCCTGGCTCGTTCTGATCAGCGCTCGAGTGCTTCGCGGCCGGCTGGCTGGTGGAGATCGAGTCGCGGAGCCTGTCTGATCTAAGCGATCTGGCGCGGACTGATCGGGCTGGACGGTTGAAGGGCGAGCTGGCTCTCCACCAGCTGGTCGAGGATCCGGTCCAGGGACCAGGTGATCGACCATTTCGGATAGTCCGCGGCGAGATGGCGAAGGTCGCTGATGTAGCAGATGTGGTCGCCGACCCGGTTGCCTTCGACATAGCTGTGGTTCAGTCGCCGGCCGGCGCGCGTCTCGACTGCCGCGATCGCCTCCAGCACCGAGATGCTGTTCGCCCTGCCGCCACCAAGGTTGTAGACCGCACCGGCGTGGGGCTCGCGGATGAACGCTTCGAAGGCTCGCACCACGTCGAAGCTGTGGATCTGGTCGCGCACCTGCTTTCCCTTGTAGCCGTAGATCGTGAACGAGCGCCCGAGCACCGTGCACTTGACGAGGTAGGAGAGAAACCCGTGCAGCTCGACGCCCGAATGGTTGGGCCCGGTCAGGCAGCCGCCTCTGAAGCAAACCGTCGGCATGCCGAAGTAGCGGCCGTACTCCTGAACCATGACGTCGGCGGCCAGCTTGGACGCGCCGAAGAGAGAGTGCTTGCTCTGGTCCACACGCATCGATTCGCTGACGCCGTCATGGTCCCCGGCTCGCGCGTAGTCCCAGCGGGTCGCCAGTTCGACGAGCTGCAGCTCGTTCGGCGCGTCGCCGTAGACCTTGTTGGTGCTCATGAACACGAATGGAGCTTCGGCGGAGTAGCGCCGGTTCGCTTCCAGGAGGTTGAGTGTGCCGGCGGCGTTCGTTTCGAAGTCGTCGAAGGGACGCTTGGCGGCAAGGTCGTGGGATGGCTGCGCAGCGCAGTGGATGACCGCGTCCGGCCGGACACGCTCGAACAGGTCGAAGACCGAGACTCGGTCCCTGATGTCCGTGTTGTAGTGGCGGAAGCGTGGGTGCGCCTTGCGGAGACGCTCGAGGTTCCACGTGGTGTCGCCGTCCGGGCCGAAAAAGTCGGCTCGCATGTTGTTGTCGACTCCGATGACCTCGGCTTCGAGTGAGTCGAAATACGCGACGGCCTCGGAGCCGATCAGGCCGCTGCTGCCGGTGACGAGGACCTTCACAGCCAGATGAACCTACGCGAGGGTGCCAGGAACCGGTATCGGCAGGCGCGGCAGGGCGTAGGACAAACGCCTATTGGGCGCCAATGCTGCCGATTCTCCAGTGGAGGGATGGCTGGGTAGCCTGATCGTCGTGGTCCATCGCTGGCTGGACGTCTTTTTCGAATGGGCGATGTGGTTCCTTATCGCGCTGATCGCGATCCCGGCGGTCACGGGTGGGGTGGCATTGATCGGCGATCGATCCCAGCTCGTGACCGCCAGGGTCTGGGCTGATCGCCCAGTTCTGTTGCAGGCGGCCGGCCTTGCCAACCAGTGGTCGAACGGTACGCCGTCCAGCGACGCTGATGCGCTGTTGACCGAGCTCGTCGGATCGGACTGGTTTGTGGACCAGGTGCTCACCGATTCCGCCGTGGGTTTCAAGATCCTCGGCTCTGACCAGAAGGCTCAGCAGCGCCTGGCCATGCGTCAGAGCTTCAAGCACGGCACGATCGGCGACCACGTTCTGCAAGTGAGCTACGTGACCGATCGGCCCGCGGTGGGCAGTGGGCTCCTGAACAGCGTGATCATCAGGCTCGGCGATTCGATCGAAACGCTGGATTCGATTCAGACCACGGCCGCGGTCGGTCTGCTTGACAGCCAGGTGGCGGAAGCCCGGGCGACCATGCAAAAGGCTTTGGCCGACGCCACCGCGTATGCGGCCGGCAAGAGCTTGACCCAGCTCCTGGACGACGCGCATTACCTGACCTTGCAGGCGGACGCCCTGGCGGCCACAAACTATTACGTCAGCCTCGACCGCCAGGCTCATCAGGCGCACCTGGCGCAGTCGGCTCTCCCGTCGATTCGCGACTCGACCTTCCGTGTGATGGATCCGCCGAGCGTCAGTCCGAAGCAGATCGACCTACGCTCGCCCGCCATCAAATACTCCATGGAGGCGCTGGCCGGGGTCGCGGTCCTGGAGTTCGTGATCATCTACGTGATCGGCCTGCGCGACCCCCGCGTCCGCAGCGGTGAGGAAGTCCGCAAGAAGCTCGGCGTTCCCTATCTCGGCAGCACGCCGGATTTGCGGTCGGCCGCCTAGGGGATGGTAGTCACCAAGCTCGGGCCGTCCTCCTGGCGCGACGCCCTGGACGGAGCCACGGCGGGGGTGCTGGCGCCGCATGGCTATGCCTTGAAGCCGAGGGAATCGCTGGGGCAGCCGGACCTCGACCGCATCTTTCTCGAGCGCTGCCGAGAGGCGTTCGCGAAGCTCAACAGGACAGTCGGACAGGGCGTGATCGCAGTCGTCAGCCCGCATCGCTCCGAAGGCCGTTCCTCGGTCGCAGCCGGGCTTGCCCTGTCGCTGGTGCAAGATCTCGAACGCCAGGTCTTGCTGGTCGACCTCGACCTTCGGCGGCCAGGCCAGGGTGTCCTGTTCGACGTCAACGACAGTCCGGGCATGGTCGAGTACCTCGAAAACGATGCTCCGTTGAGGCTGACCGCCGGAGGCATGTCGCGTCGGCTGTGGCTGCTCACCGCCGGCGCGACAACAGGTGATCACGTCGCCCGGATGGCGCACCTGGTGGCCCACAGCGAGTTCTTTGCCGCGTGCCGCCAAAGCTTTGGATGGACTGTGGTCGACCTACCACCCCTGCTCGAGACGTCTGAAGCGTCCTATCTCGCGGGCCTGGCCGACGCCTGCGTGTTGGTCGGTCGCTACCGGCGTTCGTCGATCCACGCGCTCAGTCGTGCCGTCGCACTCATTCCAAACGACCGGCCCACAGGCTTCGTGCTTACAGGAAACCAGTCGCGGGTTCCAGCCTGGATCAATCGGCTGATCTGAGCCGCCGCCGGGCGTCCGGGCCGATCTAGCTGGCGATTGGCGCGGGAGCGGTGGTCGTGACGGCGGGACGCTCCTTGCGAAGGAGCTGAACCACCGATCGTGCGTCGCCGACGGTGAGCGTACGCAGGGCAACCGAAAGCAGGCCGTAAGCCAGGGCGCCGATCGCGATCAACAGCGGGAGCGAGAGCCCACCGGCCATGCGTACCGCAACCACCATTCCTAGCGTCGCAAGGCCGACCCGAGCGAAATAGAGTGCTTCGCGCCATCCCAGGAACCGCTCCTGAACGATCGCGAGCGCGACGACGGCGAAGACGAGCTCGCCGACAAGGTTTGCGACCGCGGCACCGATCCCGCCGTTCGACCATAGTCGCGTCGCAAGTGGAATCAGCCCGAGGTTCAGTGCCCCGAACAAGAAGAGCATGGCCCCACTTGCGGTGGCCCACGAGCGCTGACGACCTGTAGCGACCACCGTGCACGCCAGGACCATCACCACGGCAGTCACGACCCAGCTGGCGCTCAGCACGATGAGGATCGGAATGCTTCGGGAGAATGTTTCGGGGTAGTGCAGGAACGCGAAAAGCGGTTGGCCCACGGCGCTCAGGCCGGCCGCGAGGGGCATTGCCAGCATCAGGACCGCTTGCAAAGCGCGTCGCGAAGCGAGAGCGGCCGCCGCCGGCTGGGCCGCTCCCAACCGCGTCAGCACCGGTAGAAGTGCCGACGTCATCACCACTGGAACGAGCAAGACGGTGGTACTCAGGCGGGCGGCCGCCGCGAACCAGCCGACGGTAGCGTCGTTGGTCATCAAGCCCATGAATATCGTGTCGATCTGGCTGTAGAGGCCCTGCGACAGCGCGAGCGCGAGGAACGGCATGGCGCCAATCGCAATCTCGCGATAGTCCCCGCGCGAAGGGAGCGAGAGCGGCAGGCGCCTGCGGATGAAGTAGAAGGCGTTCACCGCGAGCCCTGCAATCGCGCCCGCCAGCAACGCGACGCAGAACCACACCGGACTGTGGGTCAAGACAAGGAGCGGCAGGCCGGCGAGCAGGACGATCATGCTGCTTGCAACCGCGGCAACCGAGCGCCAGCGCATCTCCTCCAACCCCTGCAGCGCCGAGGCGAGCACACCATTGAGGACGTTGAACAGGGTGACCGCGAACAGCACTGCGAGCACAACCATTGCCTGGTGTGACGTGCCCCGCAGGCTGATGTAGACCCAGGTGATCACGACCAGGACAGCCCAGACCGGTGCTCGCATCACAAGGCCGGCCGCGATCAGCTGCGACGAACGGCCGCGGTTCGCCGCCACTTCGCGAACGATGTACAGGTTCGTCCCCGCTACGGCAACCGCACCCAGGACGGTGCAAATCGAAAGGGCGAATGCCAGCTGGCCAAGACCTGCGTCGCCCAGATAAACGGGCAGGAGAACAACGGTGAGAAAGCCGAGCAGGGAAGTGATGAGCTGCGACGAAAGCAGAACCGCGACGTGGTTGACCAGCGAACGGGCCGCGTCCATCAGTGCGCCACCGGCACTCGCAGCAGGGTGATCGATGCCCGCGGAACCTCGAGGGTCAGGGAAGCCGACGCGCTCGTATCGGCAAGGCGGACGATCGCGGACGAGTTGGCGTCCGAGTACTGGAATCGCTGAACGGGCCCTACCGCTGAGACTTTGCCCAGTCCGACGGTTAGGTTGTGAGCTGCCTGCAGATCCTTGTTGATCAATATGAGATCCACATATCCGGATCCCTTGCTGGCGAAAACCGAGACCGTGTCCGAAGCCGATGACGTTGCCCGCACTGACTGACTGCCGAACGTACCCTGCTTGCCGTCAGCGTTGCGGTACATGCGAAACGCGAACCAGGCCGGCGAACCGGGCTTCGGGGCGGTCCAATACGTGGCGATGTAGACGCCCTCCCGGCCGAATATTCCCAGGGCTTCCGCCTCGGCCAGTCCGGCGCTCGGGCTGTCGCCGCCGCCCATGTTGTACTCGGTAATTCCGACGCGAGTCCCGGGATACTCGGCTGCAACCCAGCTCTTGAGCCGCGGAATCAGGTTGACGGGCTGCTTGATCCAGGACTCGTCGACGTAAGTCGGATCCCACAGTGCGCGTGTGGCACGCATGCGCAGGGCGTCGATGTCCGGATTGGAGGTGTCGGTTGCGACGCCGCGAGCCTCGGGGTAAAAGTGCACTGTGAGCACGTCGAGCGACCGCGTTCCAGTGGCCGCGTCGTGCTGCCGCGCGGCGTCGAGAAACCAGGGTATGAGAGGCATCCCACCGTGCGCGTTCCGGTCGGGCTGGGTCGCAAAGTTGTCCGTCCCACGGTCCAGCTCCGAGTCCCAGTAATCCGTCCAGCAGCAGCTCTCGGGCCCCAGGAGCTGGGCTGTGGGGTCGACGCTCTTCACTGCAGCTGCGTACTGCAGGTAGGTGCGGGCGAGCTCGTCGTAACCGACCCGTGCCGGGTGCACGTCGCGATGCGTCTGCGACCAGAGCATCGGCTCGTTGTCGATGGCGTAGAAACCAACGCCGCCCGCGCCGGCGCTCCCAAACAGCGTGCGCAGGTGATTCACCCACTCGTCCTGGTACACCGCCGCGCTGCCGGAATCGGGATTGAGCACGAATGGGGCGTTCTTGCGGGGTAAGGAGGGCACGCTGGTGCGCTGCCGGTTCGCCGCGGGGTCGTAGCCGGCGACGGCGCCATCGCTGGAGATCGCGGGCCCGCCGTCGCCGGGCACGTTCAGGGATTGGTCGGAGTTCTTGTCCGAGCGCGCCACCCAGCCGGTCGCCGGGATCGTGATGATCGAGGCCATGCCTCCGCTGCGGTCGCCGCTCACGAATCGGTCTGACTCAGATCCGCCCTGGTCGCTGTAGTTGAGATTGCGGAACTCCCAGTCGGAAGCGGCGTTCCAGGCGTGGCCGATCACCCAGTTGTAGCGGCTGCTTGGGTTGCCTCCCCAGCGATTGATGGTGGCGTCGAGTCCCGCCACGGCGCCTGGGTCGCGCTTGGCGACCCCGTAGATGTACGGGCTGATGTCGTGCACGTCGGCGCTCGGGTCGACAACGATCAAGATCTCGCCCGTCGCCATCGGCACCACGACCGATGGCGTCCCAGAGGTTCCCATCAGGTCATGCCAGAAGACTCTTGCGTCGTGCATCAGGACCCTGTGTTCGAGCAAGCCGACACTGGCAAGCAAGAGCACGTTGAAGACCAGGCTGAGCGCGAGGAGCTTGCGCCTCATCTGGCGTGCCGGACGGCCGTAAGCCGATGTGCGGCCTCGACGGTCCCTAGAGCTGCGCCGATAACGATTGACACACGCAGGCTGACGAGGCCCTGGTCGTACCAGCCCTCGATCAGATAGGCGGCTATGGCCACCAATACCACGATTCCGATCAGGGCAATCTGCGGATCACTTCGCCGGGCAAGCCGGCAGGCCGCGATGACGGCGGCAGCGACCATCCACCAGAACGCGATGGCTCCCAGGATTCCCAGCCGCAACCAGAGATAAAGGATCGTGTTGTGCGGCTCATATGCGATGAAAGCGTCGATGTTGCTCAGGTTGGGCAGCCCGATCGTGGTTGGTAACGGCTTGCCAAATCCGAGGCCGAAAGGCGTCGTAGCGCGGATGTCGATCCCAAGGTCGGTGTTCTCAATCACTCGATAGAGGTCCGACGCAGCGTCTCGCCGATTTGGGTCGATCGCCGAGCGAATGGCGCTGGCGGGCTCCGCCAGGACGCCCGTGCGGTTCCAGAAGAAAGGCAGGTAAAGGGCGGTGAGGCTGAGAATCGCTACAGCGATTCCACCAGTCATCCAACGCCGCCGCGGCGAGCGGGCCCACGCGACCGCGAGCAGGATGGCAAGCCCCGCGCCCAGCACCACGTACGCGGTTCGCCGGTTGTTGACAAGGTTGGCGAACACCACCATCGGAAGCAGCGCGGTCGCCACTTGCCGCATGCGACCCTTGATTCCGTACATCCACAAGGCCGACGTGAGGAGGATGTACACGCCGAGGAAAACCGCTTCCTCGTGAGCGATCACGTTTGCTGCAGGTGGACTCGCCCCACGCAAGGCAAGGAGATACCTGAGCGTGCCTTCCAATCCCTTCAACCCGCTAGCGATGATCAGGGTCCACAAGAAGGCGAGGATGTTTCGACGCGAGACGAAGAGCTGCGCGGCGAGAAGGTACAGGCAGGCGAGATACGCCCACGGGCGCAGCTCCCACAGTGATGCGGTCAGGTTTCCTCCGGTGGCCAGTCCGTGCAGCTCGCCCGCGATGACCGCCACGACGACCAACGCGACGCCGGCGGCGAGATGGGATCGCGGCGCGGCAAGCGTCCCTTCGGCCGCGGCCTTCGCGATCCAGGTCATCGCTACCGTCGCCACGATCAGCTCCGCCGGGTTGACTGCGAGACCGGAAAGCCCGGCCCCCACGGTAAGGCTCTTGAATATCGGGACCGCCTCGGTGATCGTCTTCAGGCCGGCGATCGACGGGTATTCCTCGAACAGCAAGGCCAGCCCGACGAGCATCACCACGCCAGCCGGTGGCCACCGCCAGGTGATGACAGGGACCAGGAACCAGATCAGCACGGCGATCCCGAAGGTGTAGCCGCTCAGAGTGAGCTCGCCGATCAGAATGCCGGCCAAGGCGGCGAACACGAGGAATGCCGCGCCGAGGATCAGAGTCCGATCGCGTGACGCGCGCGCGACTTCGCGCACAGAGGGTCCTGATGCCGCGGGAGAAAGCTCAGCGTCCAAGGCCGGCATACACCACAAGCAGAGTCACCAGGACCACTACCAGGGCACTCAGATGGGTCGAGCCCCCGAATCTGCGGTCGCGTAAGCCGAGGAACATGAAGGCCGCCAGGAGGACGGCAATCCAGGTCACGAGTTTCTTACCTGCCGGTCAGGTTGCGCAGCCAGCGTGGCAGGTCGGATTGCGCGCCGTTCAGCAGGACGCGTGGCTCGACGGACAAGTGCGCGGTCGCCTCGCGAATGCGCGCCACCGGCGTGACTCGCGTGCGCACGACCAGCAGCAGGTCGTTGAACCAGGCGGCCACATTCTGGCCGAACGTGCAGCCGAGAAGGGGCGGTAGGTCGGCGATCACGACGTCGTAGTGCTTCCCGACGCGCTCGAGCATCTTGCCCCGTTCCAGATCCATGACAATGCGAGGCGCTGAACCATCCGGCGCCCCGGCGGCGATGACAGTGATGCCTTCTTCGACCGTCTGCGTAACGTCGGCCAGCAGTGCTTCACGGCTCAGCTCGGCCATGCCCGGCCACGAGTGGCAGCCGCACAACCTGGCCAGCTTCGGGTTGTCGAAATCGAGGTCGATCAGGAGCACGCTCCGGCCGTAGTCCTCGCGCTGGACGTGCGCCATCGCCAGAGCCACGCTGGTCCGCCCTTCTCCACGCATAGTGCTGGTGATGCCTAGTTGCGACAGTGTTGGCCCCCCAATCTGCAGGCTTGCGGCACGACATGCCTCCAACATGACGGGCGCCACCCCTGCCGGGGCAGACGTTTCTCTGCGATCGTGGACCACGACCTGCCGCTGGACCAGGCTCATGCGATCTTGGGCACTACGCCGGCCAGGCGGTAGCCAATGCTGGCTTCAACGTCCTGCGCGCTGCGGATCGAGGTGTCCATGAGCGTCAGCGCGATGAGACACAGCACCGAAAGCATCAATCCGGCGCCGAGGCCCGCCCCACCACCTTCGAGCAGCAGCTTCAGGCGCGAGATCGGTGCGTTCGGGGCCAGCGGTGGATCAATTAGACGGAAACCGTTCGGGGTCGATTGCTGCACGATCGCGGCCTGCAGCTCGGCATCGTCAAGTTTTGCCTGCAGCCCCTGGTAACGCTGGCGCGCCTCGTCGTCGTCCAGCTTCAGCTGGGTGACACTTGCGTCTGGGATTGCGGTCGGAAGGCGCTGCTCAGGATGGGCGTCCAGGTAGCTCAGGACCTTGTTGTCTGCCGCTGACAGGTCGACACGTGCCGCGGCGACCTGGCCGGCGTAGAAGTCGACGGCCGCCTTCGCCTCCGCGCGCCGGCCGATCAGCTCCTCGTCGACGTACTGGTCGATGATCGCGTGCGTGGTTACGGCCGCCACGGCAGCATTTCCGTACTGAAAGGTCACTGTGACGATGTTCGGCCCGCTCGCGACGACCGTGGTGTCGCGACTGATGGTCTGGAATACGAGGTTGTCCAGCTGGTCCTGGGTGAGCGGGCCGCCGGTCGAGTGCTGGCCGGGCAGCAACGCCAGCGCGCGGTTCACCGGGTCGTGCGCCGACAAGAGCTGCTCGTGTTGCAAGTCCGCGGGAAGGGTCCCGCGCTTGGCGGCCAAGATGCTAAAGCTGCGCGACTTCACGAGCTCCTGCAGGACGGCCGTCTCCTCATCCGCCGGTGTTTGGTAGATGTTCGACGGCGCGCTCGTCGCCAGCAGCGGTCGATCAACCCAGATCTTCGCCGTCGAGGCGAAGGAGCGTGGCTGCACAGCCACAATCCCGAGACTGATCACCAGGCAAATCGCTAGGGGGGCGACGACAAGCAGCCGGTGACGGTAGAAGGTCTCGAGGTAACGGACCATGGCCGAATCCGAGTCTATCCAGCGACTTTCATGGGCGAAATGGGCCAGGCCGCCGGGCCTGGGCAGGGCGTCCCAGGCTCTTTGGGGCTGGGGTCCCTAAGGCAATCGACATAGTGGGACAGCCCGCTCGGATTGCCCATTTACCGAATTTCACCCCAGTTTCAGCATTCGAGCATGCGTTGTTGCGGCTATGCCGTCCGCGTCTGCCGGCAGGGGGAGTGGAATGGGCAGCATCTATGAGGGCGCGGTGCGCATCCTGGACAAGGAAGGCCACGAGCTAAGCGCCGCGTCAGCCCACCACTTCAGGCCGCTGATCAGTGTCGTGACGCCGACTCACAACCGGATCGAGCTGCTAACCCGGACCCTCCGGTCGCTGGCCGGCCAAGAAGGTGTCTCGGCCGGCGAGTACGAGGTCATCGTCGTGGTCGATGGGGACTATGACGGTACGGCCGACGCTCTCCGGCAGATGACGTTTCCGTTCCGGCTGACGGTCATCCCGCAGGTCCGATCGGGGGTTGCGGTCGCCCGCAACACGGGTTGGAGGGCGGCCCGCGGCGACCTGGTCCTGTTCCTCGACGACGACATCGTTCCGAAGCCGAACCTGCTCCAGGAGCACCTGAAGGCGCATCTGGTCCAGACGCGCGCAGTTGTGATAGGTCGTTTTTCCCCGGACACCTCAACCCGCCGCAACGCCTGGACGCGCTATGACGAGCTTACGCAAGAAAAGAAATACAAGGCAATGGGCCGTACCGAGGCGCCATCGGGAATACGGCTGTACACGGGCAACGTCTCCATGCCAAAAGAGGCACTGGGGGCCGCTGGAGGATTTGATCACACGCTTCCGCGCAACGAGGACGTTGATCTGGGACTGCGTTTGCAGGATCTCGGATACGGATTCGTCTACGCGCCTGCGGCGGACGGCCTGCATTGCGGCTACCACGACTTTGATGGCTGGCGGCGCATGCCGCCGATGTACGGCCGTCTGGACGTGGCGATGTATCGAGACCGTGACTCAATCGGCGGCCTAGAGACCATCGTGGCGTGCTACCACGACCGGCATTTGTTGAACCGAGTCGCGATCCGGCTCGCGATCCTACGCCCTTCGCTCGCACGCGGCCTGCAGGGCGCGCTCGCATGGACGGGACTGACCAGCTACTCCTGGCGAATGGAACGCGTTTCGTATCTCTCCTTGAGCGCGCTGTGGAACATTCTGTACTGGACCGGTGTGCGCGATGGCTTTCGCGGCAACCGGCCCTTCGTGCAGATGTTGCGCAAGACCCGCAGGCATCGGCGGCGGCCGTACCGACGTCTCTCGCCCTCGTCGGAACGTTGATCGAGGTCGACCCGCACCCATCAGTTGACCTGGCGCGGTACGGCTGGGCGAGGAACCTGCTCCTCAAATTCAGCTCGCTTCGTACTCATGCGCTTGCAGAGGCCCAGGCGGCCGCAGGTGGGGTGGCCGAGGGAGCGCCGGAGGCCCAACTCAACCTGCTTCTGCTGCTCTGCGCAGCCGAACAGCTGGCCGCCGACCACCTGGCGCGAGGCGGGCTCGAGCTGTCATCCGTACGTCGCATCGTGCGCCGAAACGGGTTGATGAACGCCTTGTTGACCACGCTGGAGAACGCTTCAGCGAGGCTGTGCTCGGTCCGCGCTTCTATAGGCGATCACCGGACGGTTCACCGCCTCGCCCTGGTTCGCGCGCTCGCCCTGAAGGTGGCCGAGTCGGTTGCCCGTGGTGAAGCTTCGACTGCTTTCGAACCGTCGGCGATCGCGGAGGTGTTCGCCGACGCGGATCCGGTGCTTGCGAACTCCAGCATGAAGATCCCGTCCTGTTTTCGCGCTCAAGACCTTACCGCCGCCGACTGCTTCGAGCTGGCGGCCCGATTCGTGAGGGAGTCAGGAGGGCGCGGTCAAATCCTGGTGGTCGGCGTGCGGACCTCAGGTTCGTACATGGCCCCCCTGATCGCAGGATGGCTCAGGGCACACGGTTGCTCGGCCGGATATACGACCATCCGGCCCAAAGCCCCGCTCGTCGCAGCGGAGAGAGCTGTGATCAGGCGCGTTCATCCCCGGTCGGTCCTGATTGTCGACGATCCGCCTATGACCGGGGCGTCGTACCTGCGGACCGCCATGCGTCTGGAGGAGTGCGGCGTTGACCGCGACGCGATCTGGTTGCTGGTACCGGTCGGGGCGGAAAATGCGCTGGACGCCGAGGCATTGGCCCGGCTAGCGGCCTATCGGCGCGTCGAGCTTCCGCACCACGAGCTCGCCATCCGAAGGCAGCTCGCGTGCTCCGAGCTGCTGGCCTTCATCGCCTCCATCGCGGGACAGCCGGGTGCGGCTGTCACACCGATCCTTTCCCCGGCCGAGGTCGAGCGGCACTCGCGGCGCCGACACGTCAAGCAGGTCTACGACGTTGCGGGCTGGGGCCGGGTGCACGTCAAGGGCGTCGGCCTGGGCTGGTTTGGGTACCCTGCACGCCACGCGGCCGTTGCGCTCGCCGGCCGAATCCCCAAGCCGTTGGGTTTCTGGAAAACCCTGATGGTCACGCGGGAAGAGCCGGAAATGCCGCAAGCGCGTCCGGCACTCGCCGACGTGGCGGAATACGTCGCCAAGCGATCGCGCGGCCTTCGTGTGATGGCGCAGCGGCCGTCGCAGAAATTCCAGAAAGACGGCTTTTACCGCCTGGCGAAAGTCCTGGCCCGTGTCCACGGCCCGCTCGCTGCTTTGAGCATGGGTCGTGTCCGCCGTTTGCTCGTCGAAGCGGCGAGTGAGGCCCCGGCAAGCCTGATCGATGGCCGCATGGGCGTCGAGGAGTGGCTTGGCCAATCGCCCGCGCTGAAGCGCGACTTTGAAGAGCACGCGTTCGACAAGGACGATCTCGGTCTCTATGACGCCGCCTATGACCTGGCGGGCGCCGTGCTCGAGCTCGGACCAGGTCGTGACGCGGAAGCGACGCTGGTCGATCGCTACATCGAACTTTCTGGTGATGCAGATGTACGCTCCCGACTGTCCCTCGCCCTTCTCCTGTACGGCGCCTTCTTGCTGGAGAGGCGCTCGTGGGAGGTCCAAGGCGAGCGCGGAACGCCCGGCTGGTCTGCCGCCGTGCAGGCATGGTTGGAAGCCGAGGCCGCGATGACCTGGGCCACCGACCGGTTCCTGGGTGACGCTTTCCCGGGTCGCCGCACCATACCGGCAATGCTTCTGTGGTCGATCGACGTCGACGGCGTGCTCGAGGATGCGGGACTGGGATTTCCGGCCACGACCCCGAGCGGCGCCCTCGCGTTGCAGCTGGCCCGGGAGGCCGGCGCGGCGGTGGTCCTCAACAGCGGGCGCAGCCTTCCGGAGCTCGTCGCCAGGTGCGATGCGCTTTATCTGGACGGGGCCGTCGCGGAGTACGGATCGGCGATCTGGGACGCGGTGACCGGGGTGTCGGAGTCCCTCCTCGACCCCGATGAGGCGGCGGGCCTGGAACGGGTTCGAGCCGCCGCACTGGGTCTATCCGAGGTACATGTCGATTCGCGCTATCAGCACTCCGTCCGCCTGCGCCGATTCGTCCAGGGTCGTGCGCGGTCGCTGGAGCCGTCACAGATCGAGGACTTGCTCGAGGCGGGGTCAGGTCGGGTCTCCGCTGTCCAGGGAATAAGGCAGACCGACATAGTCGGCGCGGCTCGCGACAAGTTTTCAGGACTGGAGCGACTGCGCCGGCGGATGGGCTGGCGAGGAGACGTCTTTGCGTTAGGGGATGCCCAACCGGACATTGCTGTCGCAAGGCACGCGACTCGCGCATACGCGCCGCGCTACTACGATGACGCGCTCAACGGCGTTGCCATCCATTTGCGGGCTGACCGGCAGAAAGCCGTGCTGGAAGCCGTCCGCAGGGAGCACGGATCGAGGTCCAAACACGCCCTTCCAACCTGGCCGGCCGCGGATAGCGCCGTCATCAAGCTGCTGGCGCTTCGCGACGCACCGCGGCTGTGGCGGGCAGTGCGTGCGTTTGGTCCTGGACTTGTAGAGGTGTTCCGCACCTGATGAGGCGGAAGCGATTCCTCGTCTGCGTCCAGGGCGGGCATGCCGACGGCCTGCGATCGGTACCGTTCATCCGCGCCCTGCGCAGGGCGGAACCCGACGCTTACATTGCCGTTCTCGCGTACGAGTTCGCGCGCGACCTGTGGACGTCCTGCCCGTACGTCGATGATTTCATCGCCACCGGAGAGGACGCCGTGCTGGGACGGGGCTGGGAGACGCGGCTCAAGAAGATTGGCCGCACCGCCGCTCTGGCCGCCCGACTGTTTGCCCGATTCGACGTCTTCCTGAACCTGGAGGTGCAGGCGGAGGGAGGATTCCCCGGACTGCTCGCCATCTGCTCCGCCGTCCCTGTCCGCGTCGGTCACGGAGGGCTGCGCCGCGGCATGAACCGCTCGCCAGGTCGCGCCGACATGCGCGTCCCGTACGAGGACCGTATGCGCGACCTGATGGGCGAGCTTGGCGTTTCGGTCACTGACACCAGCCTCGAGGCGTGGTGTGAGGACGAGGATCGTGGCACCGTTCGCGATGCTCTGATGGCCGCGGGCTGGCATCCGGGCCGGCGCGTGGTCGTCTGCCACGCTGGCAGTGACTGGTCTTGTCAGACCTGGTCAGCCGGCTCATGGGTCACGGTCGCGCGGAGCCTGATCCAGAATCACGACGCCATGGCCGTCTTTACGGGCGTGGTAGCCGAGGCGGCCAGCGTCGATACCATCGTCCAACGCTGCGGCGGGGCAGCGGTCAGCCTGTGCGGCCTGACCTCGTTCCGGCAGCTGTGCGCCCTGCTCGAAATGGCAGACCTGGTCATCTCCGGGGACACGGTGGTGGCGCCGCTGGCGCTGGCGATGGGTGCGCCGACGATAACTCTGGCCGCTTACGACACCTCCAACTGGAGCACGTCCCGCTTACGTGAGCTCAACGCGATTTCTGGCTTTGAGGTCCGCGAGCCACTTCCCTGGAGCGTTCGCTGTCACTGGAACCGGATCGGGCGCGTCCACGGTTGCATAAGCGAGTCGTGCGTGGGCGTCCATGGCATGGGAAAGATCCAGGCCCGCGACGTCCTCGAACTGGCCCAAAGCGTCATCGCCCGCTCGGACGCACAGCTCGGAGCGGTGCTGCCTTGAGCAGGGTCGGTGTCTTCTTTGCGAGCCGGCCTCCCGACCCACGTGGCCCACACCGCGATCATCTCGAGTTCTGCCGCGCGACCGGCGCGGAGCTCGTCTGCCTCGAGCCGAAAGTCCCACCAGCGCTGAAGAGACGGCTTCGTCTACGACATCCACTGATCGGGATGTGGATGGCGTGGTCGATCTTCCGCGTGCGGCGCCGTTACGACGTCTTGATCACGGACTCCGAGCACGTCGGCCTACCCCTTGCTTTGATGCTCAGGGTTTCCCGGTCGCGCTGCCGCCATGTTCTCGTCGTGCACCTGGTGTCCACACCGCTGAAGGCCTTTTTCATCAGGTACCTCGCGGGCAGGGGCGTGAGCTGCTACGTGTACCACTTTCCCTCCGCCGAGCCCGTGCTGGAGCGACTTGGGGTGCCGCCCGAGCGGCGCCGTTTCGTGCCCTACATGGTCGATTCCGAGTTCTGGTCTCCGGTCGATGTCCCTCAGAAACGTCAGATCTGCGCTGTCGGGCTCGAGTATCGCGACTATCCGACGCTGCTCGAGGCTGTGCGCGGGGTCGATGTCGCGGTCGACATCGCAGCCGGCAGTCCGTGGTCGCAGAAGGCTGACGGCACTCACCGCGCGGAGCTGCCGCCCAACGTCCGTGTCGGCCGGCGCGACTACGCGGAGCTGCGGCAGCTCTACGCTGAATCCCTTTTCACCGTCGTCCCACTTCTTGAAAACGAGATGCAGGCAGGCATCACCACGATCGTCGAATCGATGGCGATGGGGCGGCCGGTCGTCGTCTCCCGGACACGCGGCCAGGTCGGGACCGTCCGCGACAGCCACAACGGGCTCGAGGTTCCGCCAGGAGACGTGGCCGCACTCCGGCGGGCGATCCACTGGTTGCTCGACCACCCGGAAGAGTGCCGCCGCATGGGAGCCGAAGGCCGCCACACGATCGAGTCGGGAATGACCCTCGAACATTTCGTCGAGCGGATGTCGGCCGTCGTCGCAACAGTGTCTGATCCAGGCCCGCGCCTCGCGTCAGGCGTCACCCCTGAGGCCGCACGGTGAGCGAGCTCACATGGATGCCGATCCTGATGTACCACCGCATCGTGGAACAAGAGCCGCCGGTCGATCCGGACCGAATCTGCACATCGGTGGGTCGACTGGCCGATCACCTTGATTTGCTGGCCGCACACGATTTCGCGGCAGTGCCGCTCGAGCTCGCCTGTCGACCGCCGGAGCATGGGGAAGGACGGCGCTTTGCGATCACATTCGACGACGGCTACGAGGAGACCCTGCGACTGGCACAGCCCGTGCTCGAGGCCCGATCCCTCCCCGCCACGGTATTCGTGGTGAGCAGCATGATCGGCGGGAATGCGACCTGGAACGACGAGCCGCGGCCGCTCTTGACGCGGACGCAGCTGCTCGATCTGCATGCGAGCGGAATGTTCATCGGCAGCCACGGCCGGAATCATCGCCGGCTCTCGACGTTGGAACCCCCAGCCATCCAGGACGAGGTGCAAGGCTCGCGGGAAGAGTTGGAGCAATTGCTCGGAGTCGCGGTGAGGTTTATTGCCTACCCGCATCACGACCTCGATGCTCGCGTGGCAGCGGCCGCGGCGAGTGCAGGTTATGCGGGCGCGGCGGGCGGCCGCGCGGGGCGGCATGAGCGATACAACCTGCATCGCATCGACGCCGGGCGGATGAGCACGCGGGAGCTCTTGCTCCACGCGTCGGGCCTGCATCGCTGGGCGCGGCGGCAGCCAATGGCGCGCGCTGTACGCCGCGCCGCGGTTCGGTTCTTCTGACGGTGGACGTTTCAGTCGAGACTCCAGGCCCGGGTCTCTTCCTCGATGAGTGGGACGCGCTGGCGCGCACATCGCCATCGGGAGTGTTCGGCACCGCGGAATGGCACGCAGCAGTGCAGAAGGCGTACGGAGACCGCGGCCGCGCCGCTGTTGCTGCGTTCCGCGAACATGATCGCCTCCTCGGGGTCGCGCCATTTCGCTTCGGCTCTCGACCCTTGATACATGACGCCACTTTGCTCGGCATGGGAGAGGGCGGATACGGCCTGGGCGACTACGCCGGAATCCTTGCCGCACCAGGACGCGAGGGGGACGTTGCCGATGCCGTCGTCTCGTGGCTCGCCGCGAGCGCTGGATGGGATCTGCTCGATCTGCAGCAGCTCCCCCCGGGGCGATTGACCAAGGCGCTGCTCGAATCGATCCGACGCGCGGGCCTGAGGTCTTTGGTGCGCCGGCACAACATCTGCCACGTGATCGAGCTGCCGTCGACGTGGGCGGAATATCGATCTCGGCTTTCGCCCGGCGCCCGCGACTGGCTCGAACGCAAACCGCGCAAGGCGGAACGTGAGCTCGGCGCGACAATCGAGCTCATCGAGCCGGACCGCTTGATCGAAGAGTACCGGACGATGCGCCGGTTCCAGGCCCAGCGCTTCGGAGGGCAGCCGCCGGAAAGGGAGAGCAAGCTGGCAGCCGTCATCTCGGCGTGGCTGCCCGTGGCTTACGAGCGGAACTGGCTGCGGATGTTCCGGCTCAGGAGCGGCTCCCGAACCATCGGCGTTCTGCTCGGCTACGAGTACGAGGACGCTTTCTATTTCCACTCGGCGGCGTTCGAATCACTTGGCGAGGGAGCCAAGTACAGTCTCGGCGCATCGCTGCTCGCCGCCGCCCTGCACTACAGCATCGACCACGGGCTCGAGCGCTTCGACATGCTTCGCGGCCATTACGACTACAAGGTCCGTCTGGGCAGCGAAAAGCGCTACAACTACCGCGTCATGGTTTTCCGCGACTCGCTGATGGGTCGCGGGATCGAGGCGGCACTTCACATCCGCACCATTCTCAAAGGCAAGCGACCGTGGCGGACCGAGCTGGAAGGGCCTCTCGATGTGGAGGCCGGTTCCGACGACTCAGATCGCTCGGCGCGCGCGCCGGAGCACCTGGCGACCTCCCCGGTAGGAGTCGAGTAAAACCCTCAGCGTCCTCGCCCGCCGGGCCCAGGTCATCTCGAGCTGGTACCGCCTGCACGTGTCCCATCTGGTCTTGAAGTGGCCGGTGCCGCGCAGGAACTCGACCCGATCTTTGCCCCTGGCGATTCCATATTTCAGGATCTCCGAGGTCGTGATCATCGCGACTGAGAAGCGGGACCACTCGGGCAGATAACCTGAGTAGTAGAGAAAAATCGTCCTGTCGCTCTCGAGCCAAACCTGGCCCGCTATCACCTGGCCCCGCACCTCGAGCAGAGCGACTTTCATCTCACCTCGGGCCGCGAGAATTGGCGCCACCTCATCCAGAAACGCGCGGTGGTCGGCCCGCTCCAGGTAGTCCTTGTGGGTGACGCCGTCTTGCGTGGCCGCCCTTGCTGAGTGGAGCCGGTAGATCGTGGGGAGCGCCGCCGAAACGTCGGCCGCGGACTCAGCGAATCGCAATTCGAAAGGGAGGCCTTCGCGAAGCATCAGCCGTGGGTAGTACTTCACATTGCCGCGCATGCTGCGGTTCAGCCCCCGGACCATCTCATCCCACGTCGCCGGCAGCTCCCGGTACTCGAAGGGCATGTTGACCGTGCTCGCCACTCCTAGCCCGTCGAGGCCCTCCGCGAGGTCACCGTCTTCCAGACCGGACAGCCCGACCCATCCCCACCTCGACTCCGCGAGGTGGCCCCGGAGCGCGGCCATG
The DNA here is from genome assembly GCA_005880795.1 of Chloroflexota bacterium. GTDB lineage: Bacteria > Chloroflexota > Dormibacteria > Dormibacterales > Dormibacteraceae > 40CM-4-65-16. Next base: position 30,250 of record VBGP01000027.1, read on the forward strand.
AGCCGCGGCCGTTGCGCCCGTGGAAACAGCAGCTCCAGCTGCTCGGTAAGCAGGTTGCCCCACCCGATCGGGACCAGCGAGGTCACCCAGCCGTGCCTGCGCTCCTGGAGCTGCGCGAGGCCCACGAGCCGGCCGTCAGAACGGAAAACCACGAGGTGCGGGCGCCGGCCGAAGTGCTTCCACCAGACGTAGTTCCAGTCCCAGGAATGGAAGGGGGAGGGGAGGTCGAGCGTGTCGGCCAGCGAATCCCACTCCGAATGGAGGCTGACAAACCCCTGCTCTGTCGTGATGACCGAGGTCTCCATCGATTCCCATGCCTGACCTGTCTCGAGGCGGACGGCTACCACAGTTCCCCCTGCATCTTATGGAGCCTCGGCCTGGCTTCAGAATGGGCGATGACGTGCCGGGCCGGACGGGGGGCCCAAACGGGTCCCAGGATGTCCCATTGCGCCGGTCGGGACCGCCTGTTACCAATTGCTCCAGCGGTGATCAAAGATCCTGGTGATCTCATCGAAAAGCCCCTGCATCTGCTGGGTCTCCACCATTCGTCGGCCATTGCCGTCGCAGCGGTGATCGGCCTCGTGCTGGGGGTCGGGTTGATCCTGCTCATGCGGAGGCGAACCTTGCTCAGATGAGCGAACGCTTGCTGCCCGCGCTTTTCCGGTTGCCCAGGCCCCCCATCGATTACCTGCGTGAGCCGCGGCGAAGCGTGCGCCGGTTGTTTCGCTTCTTCAATGCGCGATGGCAGCTGCGCAGCAGCGACCACCTTGGACCCTGGGTTCGCGTGCAAGGTCGCATGCACGTCAGCAATCGCGGCCACCTCAACGTCGGCGAGCGAGTGGCCTTCCTCTCGCACCCGGTACCGATCATCCTCCACACCCTTCCTGGCGCTCGCCTGGACATTGGCGACCGGACAGTGCTCAATTACGGGATCGACATCTCGGCCGTGAAGGAAGTCCGTATCGGCGCTGACTGCCTCCTTGGAACTCATGTCTCGATTCTCGACAACGATTTTCACGAGCTGACGGCTCGTGACCGCATGCCGGAGTCCCGCCCTGTCCTGATCGCGGACGGTGTCTGGATCGGCAACCGTGTTCTGATCCTGCCGGGAGTCAGCATCGGGGCCGGCGCGGCTGTTGGAGCCGGCTCCGTGGTGATGACCGACATTCCGGAGCGATGCCTCGCCCTGGGCAACCCCGCGCGCGTGATCAAGAAGTTCTGACCGAATCCGACCTTGGAGCCGGCGCGCGGCTCTCGAGTACCTGGACGATCGCCTCGGCGCTGGTCATCTCCACTATCTCTTCGGTGGTGAACGGAGTCCCGAAGTACTCTTCGAGCGCGACCACGACGGTCAGGTGGTACAACGATGTCCACCTAGGGCATGTGTCCTGGGTCAGGTGCGCCGGTAGTTCCGCCTCGTCCACAAAAAGAGCGCCCGCGATGATCCGCCTCACCTCGGCCGCTATCTCGGTGTTGCTCACGCGACCACCGCCGCGTCTTCCATCTCGATCCAGGAGGGAACTGTGATTGGGTTTGTCTCGAGGCCAATCTCCCAGAGCTCGCCGCCGTCCGTGGTTGCGGTGTGCAGGCGAAAACCGTGTCGCGCGTAGCAGTCACGGGCGGGTCCATTCCGCTCGGTGGGTAAAAACCAACCCTGAATTCGTGCGCCCCCACGAGCACGCACTGCTCTTGCAACATGCGACAGCAGGCCCGATTCAACGTCGCGGCCGATGACACGGCAGCTCAGAAGGAGCACGTCGAGCTCCCACGTATCGTGCGACCGTGCGACCGCGATCGCCAGCCCGACGATGCCGTTGTCCCCGAAGCGATCGACGACGCGCAGTGCGGACACTATGGCGCCGTCGGATTGCAGGGCACGGATCTCCGTCTCGGTGTAGCGCCGAGTCGTCAGGTTGAACTGATTGGTCTTCTGGGTCAGCTGAGCCAATCTCGGCAGAACGCCGGCGGAGGCCGCGGTGATCTCCACCCTGGTTTCCAGCTTGGAGAGGTAGCTCTCGACAGAACCATCGGAGTTGTCCGCTTCCAGCCTCCTTCGGTGCGTGCGCGCCGTGTACGCCGCGTTCCGGCGAAGGTCCTCCTCGGTGACGGCAAGCGTGTCGAATGCGCTGAGCTCCACGAGCGCTTGGCGGTAGTAGGCCGGATCGGTGGGGAGGTCGGGGCAAAGCACCTGGGGCAGCGCTGCTCGTACCGCGGCCCTCTCCACGGGGTTGTCATCGAGGAACACCATGCTGTCGAGGCCGATGTCGAGCTCGGCGGCGATCTGCCGCAGATTGCTGGGCTTGGGCTCCCAGTTGATGCGTTGGGCGGCAAAATGTGACTCGCGCAGCACCATCGCCGGGTGGCGGAACGCCGCCATCGCCTGATCGGGGTCGTTCTTGCTGCAGATCGCAAGCAGGACGCCACGGTTCCACAGCCTCAGGATTTCGCGCTGGAACATCACGTAGGCGTTGCCCGGAGCGTCAGCGCCCAGCTTCAGGCCCTCGACCCCATCCTCGCCGACGACCCCACCCCACAGGGTGCCGTCCAGGTCCAACACCAGGCACTTGCGGGCGCGCCCGAATGCGGCGCCGAGGTAGCGCATGTGCTCGGTTGTCAGCTCTTGCAACATGGTCTCGCTCCACGGCAGGCGTGCGGCGAGCCAGAGGCGGACATCGGTTGCTCGCGACTTACCGCATCGGGCCTGCACCGCATCGGCATCGAGAATGTGAACCCCGAGGAATTCGTCTCGCGCCAGGCGCGCCATGCGCATGTTGATCTCGTTGAAGATCGCCCGCTGGCCGAACGGATCGCGCCAATCGGCGATGCCAAGGGCCGGGTGCTGCGGCTGGACCATGTTGTGCAGAATGACCACCGCCTGGCTCTGCCTTCGAAAAGCGGTTAGCAGCTGACGGACGGTGTCGAGACCAGCCTCGATGGCCATCTCCCGCTCGCTGACCGTGATTTCGAACGGGTACTCATGCAGGACGGGAAACAGCTGCCGCGGGTGCACGGCAAGGATCAAGACCTGTGGATCGAAGCGGTAAAGTGCGCTGGCCGGAACCAGCATCTCCTGGGCATACTGATCGAATCCGGACAGATGGATTCGGGGCCGCCAACCATCGCGGTAGCAACCGACGGCCAGACAATCGCGCAGCTGATCGAGCGTGCCGCTTCCCAACAAGGCAAATCGCAATTCGGCATGCGGATCGGGGGGAGAGCCTTGCTGCAGGGCAGCAAGACGCGGCGCAACCATGAGGGCCGTGCGGGCGCTGCGATCGTCTCGGATCAATCGGAGGTAGTGGTCCAGGGTTTCCTCGGTGTCGACGTTGTCCATCCTCAGACGCGTTCTTCGCAGAGCATGACGACTGCCGTCGCCAGCGCTTCAACGTGCGAAAGGCTCACGTATGCGCGGTGACCCGCCAGCAGAGACCGCCGCTCTTTGTCGATACCTTCTCTCAAGCGCAACGAAGGGCTTCCCGAACCCGAGCGAGTTACCTCGAAGTGCCAGGGCAGCAGCGTGGCAATCGCGCCAGCCGCCTTGACCGCGGCCTCCTTGGCCGCGAAGCGCGCCGCGAAATGCCGTGCGGGTACCGCCCTCGACTGGCAGTAAGTGATCTCAGCCTCGGTGAAGCAGCGACTGTAGAAGCGTGGGTTCGATTCATACGAAATGCGTTCAAAATCGGCCACGTCGACGACGTCAACTCCAACACCGACGAGTTGCCGGTGCTGGTTCTCCCCAGCCAACGATGGGCGATTCATCGATGGGCGACCGCAAACAGCAGCTCGCCTGATTGCACGGCGAGCGGAGGCAGCGCGCGAATGACTCGATCCAGAGCCGGTACAGCGAGGCGCTTTGGGAGGTTGAGAATGCCACTCACGCGCGGGTTGCGAAAGTGCCCGAGCAGGCCGGCGAGCTCGGCTCCTTCGAAGCGGTAGAAGTACAGATCGCCATTGTGTGACCCTTCGCGGGGAGCACGTCGCCGCCTCAGGCTCCAGGAGTAGTTGTACGCGGTGATGGCCATCCGGCCGCCGGGGCGAAGCACGCGGTGGATCTCCTCGACGCATCGCTTTCTCTCTTGAGCAGGAGTGATGTGCTCGAGGAGCATTCCGCTACCCAGCTTCTCGATGCTGGATGTGCGGATCGGCAGATGGCAGGCATCGGCCATGACGTGAACCACCTGGTCGCCCAGGCCGGCCTCTTCGCATTTCTGCCGGTTGATTTCCAGTGATCGCAGTGACAGGTCTACCGCCACCACCTTCGCACCGCGACGAGCAAGCGGAAGAGTCAATCTTCCAGTTCCCGCGCCGAGGTCTACGACAGTCTCGCCGCGCGCCGGGCGAAGTGCTGAAACGATCGCGCGCACCTCGATCGCGTTGTGGCTCGGCGATAGGGACTCGTCATACCGGTTGGAATCGTTGTCACGAGCTCTTCTCTCCAGCATCCTTGGGCCCCGGGCTGCTGGCGCAAGGTTCTGGAGCGCCATGAGAAGAGGAATGCCGTTAGAGATCGGATATACGGCGGAGCAGTGGTTGCAGCGAATGGATCCGGAGACGACTTCCCGATCAATTGTTTTCGTTGCCTCAAATCGCAAGTCCCCCGAATGGTCGATGGGACAGCAAAGCCAAGAGAGAACGTCGGGCTTCATCGGAGCGAGTGGGACGTCGCGCGGTCGCCAATATCCTGTTGCACGCCGTCGTCCAGTATCCGAACCGGGGCGCGCGCTACGAATCGGCAAGATCGGCGGGTCGTTCGGAAAGTCCAGTTCGTCTTGGGACAATCGCCCATCTCCGGCTGGGCCGGGGGACTAGGCAAGACGGGACTCGGGCGGTTAGACTGGCCCACCATGCGAGGGAGTCAATTAACTTTCCTTTACCCGCGCCTGTCGATATGTGCGCGCACGGCGAAGGGTTTCGAGCGAATCCGCGTTAGAGCGGCTTAGTGTACCCGCGCCCTGGAGGCAAGCCTCCCGGGTAGCAACACGGAAGGGGTAGGCACTCTGAGAAATCAGTACCTAGGTGCCGTAAGACGCTCGTTCAAGAGCATGGCGACGGCCGCGTTGATCGGCGGGGTAGCCGTCACGGCATTCGTGCCCGCGGCCGCGCTGGGCGCCGAGCTGCGACCGCAACCGGGCGCGGGGGCCAGGCTCGCGATCGCCACCGCTCGCACCCCGCTTCCGACCGACCGGCTCCACTTCGGCCTGCAGAGCGATGAGGGCGCTCAGCTGACGTGGCTGCAGACAACCAACGTCCCGGTCAAGTACCGGTATCAGTACCTGGTCGACGGTGTCAACACGGGCGGAGGAAGCAGCGATCCCAACTGCGGAAGCAATGCAGGGTGGCAGACATGGGCATCGCCGGCGGGCGCCTTTGCAACCAACTACATCAACGACACGGTGCCGAGCCGGATCCCCGTCTTCACCTACTACCAGATCGTTCCGTCGAATCCCGCCGCGGGAAGCGACGCAACAGGCAACGAGCTGACCAAGATCACCACGCTCTGCACCATGCGCGCCTACTGGGCCGATTTCACCGTCCTCCTCCAGAAAGCCGGCGCATACGGAGGACAGGTTGTCATCCAGGTCGAACCCGACTTCTGGGGCGGCATGGAGGGAGCCAACTCCGATGTCACCAAAATCGCGGCTGACGTCGCCAACACAGGCAACGCCGACCTGGCCGGTTTGCCCAACACCGTGCAGGGCATGGCATGGGCATACCTGACGCTCCGGGACAAATACGCACCCAACACGCTGTTGGCCATCCACGTGAACAACTGGCAGGGAGGCACCGACCTCTCAACCGATCAATCGACCCCGGTCAGCGGCGCTTCATCGGTGGCGGACACGGTCTCCACCTGGATCAAGCCGGCCGGTTTCGTTGGGAACCCGGCGGGCGTCAGCACCTGGGACCTCGTCTTCAACGATGTGGCCGACCACGACGCGGCCTCTTACAACGCAATATCGGACGCGCACTGGTGGGACAAGAACAATGTGCTGCTGCCGAACTTCTCACGCTGGCTCGCGTTCATGTCACGCCTGCACACCGACCTCGGTGTGCCGCTCGTCGTGTGGCAGGTGCCGGTCGGTAACCAGTACTACGCCACCGAGAACAACACCAGCGGTCACTACCAGGACAATCGGCTCGAATACTTCCTCGCCCACCCGGCGGACCTGACGTCGGCGGGCATCGTCGCGGCCCTGATCGGCAAAGCCAATTCCGGCCAGACGAACTACATCGACGACGTCGGTGACGGCACCACCAACCCAGCGTCGGTCGTCTCCTGGCAGTGCAACCTGTGCAACAGTCACACATCGGCCGTCTCCGACGATGACGGTGGCTACATCCGCACCTTCATCACGGCTTACTACAACGGTTCTGGTCCTCCACCATCACCAAGTCCGTCGCCCAGCCCCAGCCCTTCGCCAAGCCCGGCGCCGGGCGCGAGTTGCCCCTCGAGCTCGAGCGTGCCCTGCTACGACCACATCTTCACAGTCCTCATGGAGAACACGTCCTACTCGTCGATCATCGGGAGCTCGAGCGCGCCCTACATCAACAGCCTTGCTGTCAGGGGTGCGGTCGCAGGCAACTACTTCGCGACCGATCACCCGAGCCTGCCCAACTACCTTGAGCTCACCTCGGGCACAAATGCCGGGATCACCAACGACTGCACGCCCCCCGGGTCGGGCTGCACCGCCAACGTGACCAATATCGCCGACAGGGTCGAAGCATCGGGCCGCGCCTGGAAGGCATATGAGGAAGATGCTCCAGGCACGTGCGCGACATCGGACTCCTCTCAGTACGTGACCAAGCACGATCCCTTCGTCTACTACAACGACATCCGGACCAACTCCGCACGCTGCAACAGCCACGTTGTCCCGTATACACAGCTGTCGACGGACCTGGCCTCGGCGGCTGCGACGCCGAACTACGCCTTCATCACCCCCAACCTCTGCAACGACATGCATGACTGCTCGGTTCAGACGGGCGATACCTGGCTCTCGACCCAGATCCCTGCCATCCTCGCCTCGCCGGCGTTCACGACTCAGAAGTCTCTGCTCGTAATCGTCTGGGACGAGGATGACTTCAGCGGCAATAACCAGGTGGCCTGGATCGCAATCGGCTCCGGTGTCAAGACGAATTACGTGTCTTCAGTCCAGTACGACCACTACTCGTTCCTGCGGACAGTTGAGTCCGCGTGGGGTCTGTCGACGCTTACGGCCAACGACGGCGGCGCGAGCGTGATGTCAGATGTGTTCGGCACCAGCGGCGTCGCGCTATCAGCTAGCGCCAATGCCAGTCCGACGTCGGGCGTGGCGCCGCTCACGGTTGGCTTCACCGGGTCGGCCTCCGGCGGGACCGCACCTTACACGTACTCGTGGAACTTCGGCGACGGATCCACCGTGAGCGGCCAGAATCCCTCGCACGCCTACTCCTCGGGGGGTACGTTCACAGCCAAGCTCACTGTCACCGACGGCGCTTCTCACACCGCGACAGCGAACGCTCCCGCTGTGACCGTCACGACGGTGCCGCTGACGGTCACGGCCGGGGGCAATCCTCTCGCTGGTGATGCGCCGCGCCCAGTCGTCTTCAGCTCCTCCGTCAGCGGCGGCGTCGCACCCTACAGCTACGGGTGGGTGTTCGGGGATGGAAGTTCGGGCACCGGTGCCGCGCCGAGCCACACCTACAGCGCGGCGGGGACCTACACGGCCACCCTGACTGTGACCGACGCCACCGCCAAGCAGGCGACCACGCAGGTCACGGTG
>VBGP01000193.1 GCA_005880795.1 Chloroflexota bacterium
GACCTGACCGCCTATCACGTATGACCACTATCAGTCAGAGTAAAGGGGTGCCAACAATTCGGTTTGACGCCGCGCTTTGCACGATCGAGGAGCGGACCATTCTGCGGTTGCCTCAGAAAGCGAGCCAGAAACTGCCGTCGCGCGGGCAGGTGGCGGTACAAGGCACGATCAATGGCCATGGGTTCCACGCGGTGTTGGAACCGGACGGCTATTTTGGCCACTGGATGAGGATTGATGAAAAGCAACAACGAGCCGCTGCTGTAAGCGCCGGTGACATCGCGACGCTCGCAATTGAGCCCCTCAAAGACTGGCCGGAGCCGAGCGTGCCACAGGATCTTGATAGAGCCCTGGCAGAGGCCCCCAAGAATATCCAAGATCTATGGAAAGCCATTACGCCGATGGCGCGCTGGGAATGGGTTCGGTGGGTCAATGCAACCAACAACCCTGACACGCGCACACGACGAGTCGAAGTAAGTGTCTCCAAAATGAAAAGCGGGAAGCGACGGCCCTGCTGCTTCAACCTTGCCGCATGCACCGACCCATACCTATCAAAGAACGGCAGGCTTCTCGAGCCAGCCTGATTCTTGTCCAGTCCGACAGGACAGTATTGCGCTGTGCGCACGATCGTCTTAGTTGAGGGGGTGACCGACGAGCTCGCTTTGACACTGGCCGCTCGGCGACTGGGACGCGACCTCAAAGCCGAAGGCGTTTCCGTCGTTCCGATCAACGGCGCCCACGCCATCAGCCGGTTCTTGCGGCAGCTGGCTGCCGAGGAACCTGGAGCCAAGCTCGGCGGCCTTTATGACGAGGGCGAAGAGGAAGTCATCCGAGCGGCGCTCGAGCGGGCCGGCTACGGTCCAAACCTTGATCGCGGCCAGCTGGAAGGGGTTGGGTTCTTTGCCTGCATCGCCGACTTGGAGGACGAGCTGATTCGAGCCGCGAGCGAACCCAACCTATCAAGGCTGATCGAGCGCGAGGGCGACGCGCAGCCATGGCGTACCTTCCGGAACCAGCACGCGTGGCACGGCCGCCCGGTGGATCAGCAACTCCGCCGCTTCATTCGGAGCGTGTCGGAGCGCAACAGTCGATATATCCGGGCCATCGTCGAGACGATTGATATCTCCCGGCTGCCTCGGCCTTTACGACTGCTCCTGGATTACGTTGAGCCCCGACGAGCTTGAGCGTCCTTGGACTCTTTAGAGTCCACGGCAGCTCACTCCGCGCCGATTAGGCCGGTTACCAGAATGATCGGAAATGATCCCTGCCAGAAACGATCATTTCAATGCGGCCGCCAGCGCAGCCGCCCCCACGCAGCGCGACATTTACCCCAGCGCCAGGAACTCAGAGTCGGGCGACCTGCGGTGCGATCCTGATTCCCCGGATCAAGAGCCACAGACCGACGACAGGCTCGGCTATCCCAATCGGCAAAGCGCCGATACCCCGAAGCAGGTCCGAGGATTGTGGGGCGAGAAGGCTTCCCGAAAAGGCGATGGTGCACAACAGGGAACCGAGCAGGCCCCAAAACGCAAGGGCGCGAGGGATGTAGCCGGACCTGAGGAAGAGATAGAAGAAGATGGCCGAGCCAATCGAAAAACAGATCACGCTCACGTCAGTGCCGGCTGCTGAAGTGCGAGACATCAGGTCGGCGAGAACGCCTAGTTGATTTGCGCTGAGGGCGCTCGCGCGATTGGCGTCCAAGTAGACCTGCAAATCCGCGAAACCAAGAACGACCACCACGCCCCCGATCGCGCTCTCGGCCAGCCTAAAGAGAAGCGCCATCAGGGCGAGGATTCTATCGACCGGCTTCAGGATCGCGTAGAGGGCGATGGCGAGGAGGATTGTCGACAGGTCGCCGATGAGGCCGAAGAGAATGCCGATTCGGTAGAGCGTTTCCGATGCCGCGATGCTGTGCGCGCTGGCAAGGAAAGTACCTGTGCCCGTGATCCTGGAGATGATCACAACGCCTGTCAAATCGAAGGCCGTAAAGAAGTACATGACCCCGGCAAATCGCGCGTAGGCCATCTGCGAAAGCTTCGTGATTTGGTAGGGCCGGCTCACTGATCTGCGTTTATCGCATCGATAGATACCGGCCGAAGGTACAGGCGTCAAGAACGAGTACTGACCCTCGGCTCTGGGAGCTTTTGGACGAAAGAGTCGGGGCCCGTGTCGTGTCGGCGCATAAGCGCGATGCGCACTAGAGTTCAGAGTCGATGCGGGCAGTCGTCTACGACAGATACGGAGGACCCGACGTCCTGCACATCGAAGACGTAGAAAAGCCGCTCCCCAGGGATGACGAGGTCCTAGTTCGGATCTACGCCGTCGCGGTGACGCGCGCCGACTGCGCGACGCGCCAGGCCAACCGCCGCAGCGGCCGTGGCTTCGAGCTGGTGAGTCGGGCAATCTTCGGCTTTCGCCGGCCGCGGCAGCCGATCCTTGGCGGCGATTTCTCCGGCGTGGTCGAGGCTGTGGGGCCGGCAGTAAAGGAGTTCGCGGCCGGCGACGAAGTTTTCGGCAGCACGGGCTTGAGATTTGGCGCCTACGCCGAATTCATCTCGAGGCCGGAGAGCTCACGCATCACCCGGAAGCCAAAGAGCCTCAGCCGCGTGGAGGCCGCGGGGATTACCGACGGCGGCCTCTATGCACTCAGCCCGCTCCGCGCAGCCAACATGAAGACCGGCGATTCAGTCCTCATCTACGGCGCGTCGGGTGCCATCGGCACCGCGGGTGTCCAGCTGGCAAAGTATTTCGGCGCTCACGTGACGGCGGTCACGAGCACGAAGAACCTGGAGCTCGTGAAGACGCTCGGCGCTGACCACGTCATCGACTACACCAAGGAAGACTTCACCAAGAACGGCCAGAGCTACGACGTCATCTTCGACGCAGTGGGAAAGCACTCATTCGTGAGGAGCCGCAACTCGTTAAAGTCGGGCGGGCGGTTCCTGCCCACAGACGGATTCGACAACCTCCTGAGCGTGTTCACCACGCGCTTCCAGGACAGGAAGGTGATCTTCCCGGCTGGCGCAGTGACGAAAAAGGAGGTCGTCTTCCTCAAGGAGCTAATCGAGGCCGGTAAATATCGAGTGGTGATCGACCGCACCTACGCGCTCGAGGATGTGGTCGAGGCCCATCGGTATGTGGACACTGAGCAGAAGGTCGGCAAC
>VBGP01000028.1 GCA_005880795.1 Chloroflexota bacterium
GAAGCCTGGTCACGGCGCGGTGCACGCGCGACTTCGCGGCCTTGGACGAGATCCCGAGAATCCGGCCGACCTCGCCCAGCGGCAGGTCGAGGTAGAAGAAGAGGAAGAGGACGGCGCGGTCTGTTTCGGGGAGCTTGCCCATCTCCCGGTCGAGGTCGATCTGAAGGTCATGCCGCTCGTCGATCCCAGGCTCAGTTCGCGTGAAGGCGTCGAGCCTGACGACCGACCACCAGCGGGTGCGTCGCACCGAGCGGCAGTGGTTGGCGACGATGGTGAGGAACCAGGGCCGGACCGCCGCCTCTTTGCGCAGCCGGTCCAGGTTTCGCCAGGCTTTCAAGGTCGCCTCCTGTACAGCGTCCTGCGCCTCGTGCGGGTCGCGCAGAAACACCATCGCCAGCTTGAACGCGGGGTTGATCAGAGGTCCGACGAGCGAATCGAACGCCAGTTCATCCCCCGCCCGGGCCGCCTGGATCAGCCCCGCCTCGTCCATCGAGACCGTGCTCACCACCGCCTATTAGACGCGGCACGGAAGCCAAAGGTTCCGGCGATCAAGCTCGCATTTTGAGTTCGCGTCCGATGGTCGCTAGAATTTCGCCTCCTGTTCCGGTGGGGGGTTTTTCAGTGGAGGGCAGTGCGTTGAGAACGTCCAGAAATGCGCTCGGCATCATCGTGGGGTTGGCGTTCGTGGTCACAATCTTCGCCTCGCCGGCGGCCGGCGCTGCGGCGTCGTCTTCGTATCAGGCACCGACATGGTGGGAGAAAGGCCAGCGCCTGCTGCACGCCACGAGCCTGCCGCCGTGCGGGACCTCGAGCGGCAACTTTTCAGAACGGACGAACGTTGACATGAGCAACGAGGCGACGCCGCAGAGCGAGACATCGATCGCGATCAATCCCGGCAACTCCAACCAGATCGTGGGTGGCTCCAACGAGATCTTCTGCCTGCCCATGCGCGGTTATTTCTCGACGCAAGGCGGCAAGAGCGGGTCCTGGCAAGCGGTCGATCTGCCGCTGCCGCCGCCTCTGACGACCAACGGCCAGGACTTCGGATCCGATCCAGGTGTGGCCTGGGACACCCTGGGCAACGTCTACTACGTTTACATCGTCGTCTTCTTCAACCGGTTCTTCAGCTCGATCCAGGGCACCGAGATGGCGGTCGCCCGATCGAGTGATCAGGGCAAGGACTGGACTGCGACCTTCTTCAACCAGAACGCCGGAACGGGGAAGTTCAACGACAAGCCGATGATCACTGTCGATACCAACCCGTCCAGCGCGCACTTGAACACCGTGTACGTGGCGTGGGACAACGCCAGCTTCAACCAGGGCAAGTCCTCGAACAACGACGTAATTCTGGTCAGCAGTTCGTCCGACCAGGGCGCGACGTTCACCTCACCGGTCCCGGCGAGCCCGAGCCAGAGCGGACAGGCTGCAGTCATCGGAGCAGACCCGTTCGTAGCGCCGGACGGCACGCTTTTCGTGGCGTGGACCGACGCCATCAACCCGGCCATCAGAGTCGCCGCCTCGCATGACGGCGGCGTTTCGTTCGGTGCGCCGAGCCTCATTTCGACCACCAATGCCGTGTTCCAGACGCTTCCTCCTGCACAGGCTCTACGCGGGGCCTTGATCTATCCGGCCTGCGCGGCGGACGCCGGCGCTCGCCTCTACTGCTCGTGGTCCGACGCGACAGCGTCGAGTGGCGTGGGCGTTTTCGTCTCCCACTCCGACGATGGCTCGAGCTGGACGGCGCCGGTGCGGGTCGATGATGCGACGGTCCTGAACGACCAGTTCAACCAGTGGCTCTCTGTCGACCCGATCACTCAAAACGTGGTGTTGACCTGGTACGACACTCGCAACGACTCGACCCGCAAGTCGACCAACTACTTCTTCAGCGAGTCGAAGAACCGCGGGGCCACCTTCTCGGCCAACCTGCAGGTGGCGACCGCCTCGACCGACGAGACGGTCACCGGCGCCAACCTCGGCAATCAGTACGGCGACTACGAGGGAGTCGCGGCCTTCGGTGGCTCAGTACACCCGATCTGGACTGACCGAAGGGCCAGCATCGCAGCTATCCCCGGCCTCGACGAGGAGATCTTCACCGCAACCATCAAGGAGTAGCCTTCAGGGCGCCGTCGCATAATCGCATCCATGGCGACGGCGCTCTCCCTCACCCACCTCGGCTCGCTCATGCGCGGGGTCCGCAGCGTGGACGAGGTGGGCGCGGACGAGCGGGCCGCGGCCCTGGCCAAACGCTCGATCAAGAAGTCCTCGAAGCTCTGGGCGCTGGACCTGGCCGTGCGATGCATGGACCTCACGACGCTCGAGGGCGCCGACACCCCCGGCAAGGTTGCCGCGATGTGCGCCAAGGCAATCCGCCCCAAGCCCGGCGACCCGACGATTCCGTCGGTGGCGGCGGTGTGCGTGTACCCGCTGCGAATCGCCGACTGTGTGGAGCACCTCCGCGGAAGCAACGTGCGCATCGCATCGGTCGCCACCGCCTTTCCCTCGGGCCAGAGCTTCACCTCGATCAAGGTCGCGGAGACCGAGGAGGCGGTGAGGGCCGGCGCGCATGAGATCGACATGGTCATCGACCGCGGCGCTTTCCTGTCCGGCGACTACCAGCGCGTGTATGACGAGATCGTCGCGGTGAAAGAGGCATGCGGCCCCGCGCACCTCAAGGTGATCCTCGAGACGGGCGAGCTCGGCACCTACGATGCCGTGCGCCGCGCGAGCATCCTCGCCATGGCGGCCGGGGCCGATTTCATCAAGACCTCGACCGGCAAGGTGCAGCCGGCTGCGACGCTCCCCGTCGCGCTCGTGATGATGGAGTCGATCCGCGACTTCGTCCGCGAGACGGGTCAGCCGGTCGGCTTCAAGGCCGCGGGGGGAATTCGCACCGCCAAGCAGGCGATCGCCTATCTCGTGTTGACGTACGAGACATTGGGTCCGGACTGGATGACTCCCGACCGGCTGCGACTCGGCGCGTCGACGCTGCTCAACGATGTGCTGATGCAGATCGACAAGGAGCGCACCGGCGCCTACCAGTCCCCGGACTACTTCACGATCGACTGATGGCTCTCACGAAAAAGCAGACCGCTGAGCTGGCGAAGCAGGTCTTCGAATACGCCCCGGCCCCGGAGTCGATCGACCACGTCAAGATCCAGCCGCGCTACGGCCTGTTCATCGGCGGCCGCATGGTCGAAGGGCACAGCAAGAAGCGCTTCCCGACGATCAACCCCGCGACCGAGACCAAGCTTGCCGAGGTGGTCGAGGCCGATGACGTCGACGTCGACCGCGCGGTGAAGGCGGCGGACAAGGCTTTCGATTCGTGGGCTCACCTCGCGCCATCGCAGCGCGCCCGCTACCTGTTCCGCATCTCGCGCCTGATCCAGGAGCGCTCGCGCGAGCTGGCGGTCGTCGAAACGATGGACGGCGGCAAGCCGATCAAGGAGTCCCGCGACGTCGACATCCCGCTGGCCGCGGCCCACTTCTTCTATTACGCGGGCTGGGCCGACAAGCTCGAGTGGGCGTTTCCCAACCGCAAGCCGAAGCCGATCGGCGTCGCGGGCCAGGTCATTCCCTGGAACTTCCCGCTCCTGATGCTCGCGTGGAAGATCGCGCCCGCCCTCGCGGCCGGCAACACTGTCGTCCTCAAACCGGCGGAGACGACGCCGCTGTCGGCGATGGTTTTTGCGGAGATCTGCATGCAGGCGGACCTGCCGCCTGGCGTCGTCAACATCGTCACCGGCGCGGGCAAGACCGGGTCGCTGGTCGTCACCCACCCCGACGTGAAGAAGGTCGCATTCACCGGCTCGACCGAGGTCGGCAAGCTCATCCAGCGCAGCATCGCGGGCAGTGGCAAACGGCTGACCCTGGAACTGGGTGGCAAGGCGGCCAACATCGTGTTCGAGGACGCGCCGCTCGACCAGGCCGTCGAAGGCATCATCAACGGCATCTACTTCAACCAGGGCCACGTGTGCTGCGCGGGCAGCCGGCTGCTGGTCCAGGAGTCGATCGCCGAGCCTCTCCTCGAGAAGCTCAAGCGCCGCCTCTCCACCCTTCGCCTTGGCGACCCGCTCGACAAGAACACGGACATCGGCGCCATCAACTCGAAAGCGCAGCTCGAGAGGATCCAGGGCCTCGTGGAGTCGGGAATCGAAGAAGGCGCTGAGCTCTATCAGCCCGACTGCGTCCTCCCCGAGCGCGGCTTCTGGTTCCCGCCGACGCTGTTCACCAACGTCTCGCAGTCGTACCGCATCGCTCGCGAGGAGATCTTCGGGCCGGTGCTGTCGGTGCTGACCTTCCGCACGCCGAACGAGGCGGTCGAGAAGGCGAACAACACGCCGTACGGCTTGTCCGCGGGTGTCTGGACTGACAAGGGCTCGCGGATCCTGTGGATGGCGGAGCGCCTGCGGGCCGGGGTGGTGTGGGCCAACACATTCAATCGCTTCGATCCCACCTCGCCATTCGGCGGGTACAAGGAATCCGGATTTGGCCGCGAGGGCGGCGTCCACGGCCTGCTGCCCTACCTCGAGCTGAACTGATGGACGTTCGCAAGACGTACAAGCTCTTCGTCAACGGCGAGTTCGTCCGCTCGGAGTCCGGCCGGGCCTACCGGCCGGATGGCAACGTGAACGTGCCGCGCGGCTCGCGCAAGGACCTGCGCGACGCGGTCCGCGCCGCGCGCACCGCATTCCCGGCATGGTCAGGGAGGACCGCGATGAACCGCGGCCAGATCCTCTATCGGGCGGCCGAGATGCTTGACGGCCGTGGGTCGCAGTTCATCGAGCTGCTGGGTGGCGGCGCGCGCGCTCGGCGGGAGCTGGACCAGGCGGTCGAGACCCTGGTCTGGTACGCGGGCTGGACCGACAAGCTGTCCCAGGTCACCGGCACCGTGAACCCGGTCTCCGGACCCTACTTCAACTTCACGATCCCGGAGCCGACCGGCGTGGTTGGAATCGTCGCGCCCGAAGACGACGCGCTCGGAGGACTGGTGCGGCGCATCGCTCCCGCGCTTTGCGGAGGCAACGTGGTGGTCGCGCTCGCCGCCGAATCGCATCCGCTCGCCGCGCTCACGCTGGCCGAGGTGCTGGCCACCAGCGATCTGCCGGGCGGGGTGGTCAACATCCTGAGCGGGCAGCGCAAGGAATTGATTCCGTGGCTGGCCGCGCACATGGACGTGAACGCGATCGATGTGGCCGGCTGCACCGGCGACGAAATCAAATCAATCGAGGAAGCGGCGGCAGGCAACGTAAAGCGTGTGATCAAAGTCGCCGCGACCGAACGAAGCCCTTACCTGGTCTCCGCATTCATGGAGATGAAGACGGTCTGGCACCCGATCGGGGTATAGGCGTCAGGCATCCGCTCGCGTTGGTATCCGCCCGATCGCGGCTACGAACAAGTCCCAGAAAGCCCCATCGTCGATGCTGGTGCCGACCATCGCGTTCGGAGTCACGGCGGCGCGCATCCGAAAGTCGGTCACCGTCATGCCTCTTGTGAACTCCCCGGCGAGCTCAACCTCGACCCGCGCCTCCTTGCAGCTCACAAACTCGGGCCTGGCCACGCGCGCGACGGCGCACGGGTCGTGCACGTGCGGCGACGCGGTGCCGAACTCATGCAGCTGCCGGTCCCGATAGAAACCCAACATACCTACGACCGCAGCCGCAAGCCCCGTCCCAAGCGCTGCGATCCTGGCCAGCACCTCAGCGGTCGCGTTCGCCATGTGGGTCACGTCGAGGCCGATCATCGTGAGCGGCCAGCCCGCCGTGAACACCGCCGCAGCGGCCTCCGGGTCGACATAAACATTGAATTCCGCGGCGGGCGTGACGTTGCCGCGGGTGTAGGAGCCCCCCATCAGAACGACCTCTCGAACGCGATCGGCGATCCGCGGCTCCCTACGCAGCGCCATCGCGATGTTGGTGAGCGGCCCGGTCGGCACCAGGGTGATCTCGCCCGGTGCCGCCATCACGAGCTCGATGATGAGGTCGACGGCATGCTCGGAGATCACGTGCACCGTAGGCTCGGCCCACGTGTGGCCCTGTAGGCCGGTCGTGCCATGGATCTCGGTTGCGGTCACGAGCGGGCGAACGAGCGGCGCCGAGCAGCCCGCCGCGAGAGGGACATCGGTGATGCCGGCCAACGTGCAGACCCGGCGAGCGTTCAGCGTGGTCAGGTCGAGTGTGTGGTTGCCCGCGACCGTCGTGATGGCGGCAAGTTCGACCTCGGGCGTCCCGCGCGCCAGGAGGATGGCCATCGCGTCGTCATGGCCCGGGTCGCAGTCGAGGATGATGCGCCTCGTCAAGCCTTGGCCCGGCTGAACGTGCTTTCGAGATCGATGTCAAACAGCCGCTTGAGATCGTCCGGCCACGGAAGCGAGGGTCGGGCTCCGACCTTGGTCACCGCGGCCGCGCCCGCCGCGCCACCCAGCCGGACGGCGTCAGCGATGCTCGATCCGCGCGCCAGAGAGAAGGCAGCGGCTCCGACCATCGCGTCACCGGCGGCGGTGCTGTCGACGGCGTCGACCCGCAGTGGATCGATGCGCGTGGGGCGGCTATTCTCGTAAAGGATCGCGCCTTCCGCTCCGAGGGTGACGGCGAGGGCACGCACAGAGCGTTGCAGCGTGGCTCGGCCCAGCTCTTCGGCCTCGCCTTCGTTGACGATGAGCAGGTCGACCTCAGGCACTGGCAAACCCACCATCGCAGCACTTGGTGCCGCATTCAAGATCACGCGCGCGCCCGCATCGTGCGCCGCACTGATCGCGGAGAGGACCGCGGGCATGGGTATCTCGAGCTGCAGGACGACCACGTCGGTTGAACGAAGCACGTCTCGCAGCCGCCTGACCTCTTCATCGCCTACCGCCGAGTTGGCGCCTGGTGCCACCGTAATCTGGTTCTGACCGCTCTTGTCGACGACGATCAATGCGGCCCCGCTTGGTTGTGCGGGATCGACAGTGACGCACGAGATGTCAACGTGGTCGTCCTTCAAGCCAGCAATCAGCTCGGCTCCGAAGAGGTCATTGCCTACCCGTCCGATCATCTTGACCGAGGCGCCAAGCCGCGCGGCCGCGATCGCCTGGTTGGCGCCTTTGCCACCGTGAATCGTGAGAAGGCGATCACCGAGCACGGTATCGCCGGGGCGCGGAAGGTTCGACACGTGCACCGCGAGGTCCATGTTGATGCTGCCCAGCACGACCACGCCGCCCATGCGGCAATACTGCACCGCGGACGTCTTTAGAATTGCACTTGCATGACTGAGGTCCTGACCCAGCCGGCCCCGATCGAGGTTGAGGGTCCCGGCCTGGACAGGGCCAGCACCGGCAAGCCCATGATCACCGCCGACCGCATCGCCCGGCGCGTGCGGAGACTCGGGCGGCACATCTCAGACGTCTACGCGGATATCGATACCCCGCTTGTGATGGTGGTGATCCTCAAGGGTGCGACCGTGTTCGCGGCCGACCTCCTCCGCAGCCTCAGCATCCCGGCCGAGCTCGAGTTCGTGCGCGCGTCGAGCTATCCGACCGGCACGTCTAGCAACGGCAAGCTTCGCCTGGCCCACATGGTGGAAGGACCGCTGGTCGGACGGCACGTGCTGCTCGTCGAGGACATCATCGACTCGGGCGTCACGGTCAACGCGGTGGCGAGGCGCATCCGGCGCCTCGGCGCGGCGTCGGTCCGGCTCGCGGCCATGCTCGACCGCCCCGCGCGGCGGCAGGTTGACGTGAAGATCGATTTCACAGGCTTCGTCATCCCCGACCGTTTCGTGATCGGCTACGGCCTCGACTACGCCGGGCTGTATCGCGAGCTGCCCCACATCTATTCGCTGACATAGCGTCTCCGTATCTCGGCTGGAAGAAGGCCGAGCTGCACTGCCACCTCGACGGCGCGGTGCGAGTAGCCACCGCGGAGGAGCTTTCGGGCAGTCGAGGGCTCCGGATGGTCGCGCCCGACGACTGCCCCAGCCAGGCCGAGTACATCAAGTACTTCGACGACGCCGTCGCGGTGATGCAGACCGCGGGCGCCCTCGAACGCATCGCGTACGAGCTGTGCGTCGACTCGGCGGCGGAGAACATCGACTACCTGGAGGTGCGGTGGGCGCCCCGCCTGCATCTCCAGAATGGCCTGACGGTCGCGCAAGCGATCGGCGCGGTGCTCTCCGGACTCGATTCAGGCCCGATCGAAGCGGTCGCGATCGTCTGCGCGATGCGACATCACCCACCCCAAGAAAACGTCGATCTCGCGCGGATCGCGGGCGGATTCGCCGGCCGCGGTGTGGTCGGCTTCGACCTGGCCGGCGACGAGGCGCGCTATCCCGCGGCACCCCACAAGCCGGCGTTCGAGGCCGCTCGCGGGGCGGGCCTGCATCTCACGTGCCACGCAGGCGAGGCCGGCGATCCGTCGAGCGTCGAGGAGGCGCTGGACCTCGGCGCGGAGCGCATCGCCCACGGCGTCATCGGGGCCCGCGATCCCCGCATCGTGGAGCGCGTCCGAAGCGAGGGCATCGTGCTCGACATGTGCCCTACCGCAAACTGGAAATGCAAAGCGGTGCAAAAACTCTCCGACCACCCGCTGCCGCGGCTGCTGCGGGCCGGCGTGCGGTGCACGATCAGCACGGACTCGCGCACGGTCGCCGACACGACACTGAGCCACGAGTTCGAGTTGATGTCGCAACTGGGAATGACCGACGAAGAGCTCCAGCGATGCAACGAAACCGCGTACGACTCGAGATTCCGCTAGCGACTCAGCGACACCCCCGGATAGTCCGGACTATCCGTGCCCACCAGTCGTCCCAACCCCGGATAGTCCGGACTATCTGAGGTCAGCCCGGCTCAGCCCGTTCCGAACAACCTGTCGCCGAAGTCACCCAGCCCCGGGACGATGTACGCACGATCGTTGAGCCGCTCGTCCAGCGCCGCGGTGTAGACGTCGACCTCGGGGTGTCGCTCCTCGAGGACCTTCACCCCTTCAGGAGCGGCCACGATGCACACCATCCGCGTGTCGCGCCCGCCCGCCTCTTTGATCAGGTCGAGAGCCTGCGCCGCGGAGCCTCCGGTCGCCAGCATCGGGTCGAGTAGCAGAGGAATCTTTCCCTTGAGGCTGGGCAGCTTCTTGTAGTAGATCCGCGCGACCGCGGTCTCCTCGTCGCGCTCGAGACCGATGTATCCGACGCTGACCCTCGGCAGCAGCTCCAGCACCGGAGCGAGCAGGCCCAGGCCCGCGCGCAGGACCGGGATCGCGACTACCTCCTGCTCGACCTCGAGCGCCGGCGCGTCGGCGAGCGGCGTGCGAACGGTGCCTTTCCGCACCGGCAGGTCGGCGGTGGCTTCGTAGAGCAGCAGCGTGATCGCGTTGCGCGCCAGCGCCCGAAATTCCTCCGGTTCGGTCGAGGTGTCGCGCAGTCCCCGCAAGCAGTCCGCGACGAGCGGATGCTTACTTACGATCAGCGGCACGGGCGTCGCGCGCGATGAGCCTGCGCAGTGCGTCGACTGCAACCCTCAGCATGCGATCCATGAAGGAGGGGTCGAGGTGATGGATCTCCCCCGCGCCGAGCTCGTCCACACACAGATTGATCGTGGCGGCGCGCATCTTGCGCACGCGCGATACGACGAAGAGAGTCGACGACTCCATGTCGTTGCTCAAGATGCCTGCCTTGGACCACATCTCGAGCTCATCCCGCAGGTGCGGGCGCGGCATGCGGTCGGGCAGGAGGTCGGAGTAAAGGGCGTCGACCGAGCGGATCACGCCGACGTGGTAAGGCACGCCTGACGCCTCGGCCGCCTCGACGAGCGCATTCACCATGTGCAGCGAGGCCACGGCCGGGTATTCGGTTGGGACGTAGCCGTTCGGCGTCCCCTCCGACCGGACCGCGGCGTAGCCAATCACGAGGTCGCCCATCTTGATCTCTGGCTGGGCCGCGCCACATGTGCCCACGCGAAGGAGCGTGTGCACGCCGAGCTCGTTGAGCTCTTCCACCGCGATCGCGACCGACGGACCGCCCATGCCGGTGGACATCGCGGAAACCGGGACGCCGTCGAGCTTGCCGGTGAACGTCCTGTACTCACGGCTGAATGCGATCTCTCGCGCGCCGTCCAGGTACTTCGCGATCATCGGCGTCCGGCCTGGGTCCCCGGGGACCAACACGTAATCTCCCACGTCGCCGTGCCCCAGGCCGATGTGGTACTTCTTCTCGGTCACAGCCATCGTGGGCGAAATACTAGCCGCCCGCGCTGACTCCGTTCTTATCCACCCGGGCAAGGATGTGGGGCGGGCGGCGCACCTCTCGGTCGCTCAGGCGCCATGCATTGCGAATCCGGCCGGTGACCCGGTCGGCCACCTCGTGGGATCGGGCGTGGACGACCGCCAGCGGATCGCCGGCTCGCACCTGCGCGCCGACCGGCGCCTCGATGACCAGCCCGGCGGCCGGATCAACCCGATCCTCCTTGCGGATCCGCCCCGCGCCAAGCTCGAGCGCGGCGAGCCCGATCTCCAGCGCATCGACCGATTCCACATGACCGCCCGCCTCCGCCTTGACCGCAACCTGGACCGGAGCCACCGGCAGGCCTCGCTCCAGGCGGCCACCCTGCGCCGCGAGCATGCGCTCGAAGGTCTCCCTCCCGGCGCCGGACCGCAGCACTTTCTCCGGATCCGTCGCCACCCCTGCGAGCCGGCACATCTCGCGGGTCACCCTGAGGCACACCTCGAGCAGCTCGGCGTCCCCCTTGCCGGCCAGGGCGTCGAGCGCCTCTTGAACCTCGAGCGCGTTACCCACGGTGCGGCCCAGCGGGTTGTCCATCGCGGTCACGAGCGCCACAGTGCGGCGACCAGCGCCTTCGCCGAGCTCCACCATCTCGGCGGCGAGCTCCTCCGCCGATGCCACGTCGGGCATGAACGCTCCGCGCCCGAACTTGACGTCGAGCACGATGGCGTCGGCGCCCGCAGCGATCTTCTTCGACATCACGCTGGACGCGATCAGCGGCACCGAAGGCACGGTCGCCGTGACGTCGCGCAGGGCGTAAAGGAGCTTGTCCGCCGGCACCATGAGCGGCGACTGCGCGGCAACTGCGATCCCGACGTCGCGGACCTGCCTGATGAAGCGCTCGGGCTCCAGGTCGACCGTCAGCCCGGGAACCGACTCCAGCTTGTCCAGGGTCCCACCGGTGTGGGCGAGCGCCCGGCCGCTCAGCTTCGGCACCTTGACCCCGCATGCAGCGGCGAGCGGTGCCGCGACCAGCGTCACCTTATCGCCGACACCGCCCGTCGAATGTTTGTCGACCTTGATCCCCGGGATCGCGCTGAGGTCGAGCACCTCGCCGCTGGCGACCATCGCCTGTGTGAGCGCGAGCGTCTCGGCGGCCGTCATGCCGCGGATGCAGACGGCCATCAACCAGGCAGCCATCTGGTAGTCGGGGATCTCGCTTCGTAGGTAACCGGTGATCAGAAACCGGATCTCGTCCGGCGGGTGCTCGCGTCCGTCGCGCTTGTGCCCGATGACCTCGAGCGGGTTCACACGGGATGTGGCCCGGCGACAGGGCGGGGCGTCGAGCTATCGCCCGACGCCCCTTCAGACCTCAGGGCTGGCCGCACTTGGCCGGGCACGTGGTGACCGAGCCGTTCTTCATTCCGTTGAGAGCCGCGGTGAGCTTGGCCTGCAGTGCCGCGCTGATCATGCCCTCCTTGCCGTGGAAGGGTGAGATGCCGATGCCGTTGTTGGCGGCGTTGAACAGGGTATCCCCCGGCGCGATTGTGCCGTCGTTGACCTTCTTGATCGCCTGCTCGACCGCGTTGCTGAGGTGCTTCTCGGCCGAGGTCACGAGGCAGGGGTCAGCGTTGGGGTACGAGAGGTACTGGTCGACGTCGACGCCGATCGCGTAGACGTTGGCCGCGCATGCCGCGTCTAGCACGCCGTTGCCGGTCTTGCCTGCGACCTGGAAGAGCACGTCATCGTGGTTCTGGCTGATCAACTGCGAGCCAAGCACTTTGCCGGCTACGGGGTCGTTGAATGCCTTGGTGAAGTCGCTGGTCGAGACGTACGCTACGTCGACCTTGACGCTGGGGTCAATGGCCTGAGCGCCGAGCTGGAAGCCCTGGATATAGCGGACGACAGGAGGAACGACGTTGATGCCGCCGACCGCGGCGATGTGCTTGGTCTTGGTGATGCTCGCGGCGACCATGCCCGCGAGGTAACCGGGCTGGTCCTCCTGGAAGTAAAGCGAGGTGTAGTTGGGGAGGAGCGTCTTCGGGTCACCCTTGCACCCGAACGTGGTGTCCAGGTTGCCCGAGGTGTCGATGCAGATGGGCGACTGGTCGACGCCGATGAACTTCACGTTGGGGTTCTTCTTGGCGGCGGTCGTCGTGGCACCCGACTCGTCGAAGGCGACGGTGACGATCAAGTTGTAACCGCTGTCGACAAAGGTCTGGATGTCTTTCGCATAGTCCGTGCTGTCCACCGGCACCACGGTGGCCGGGTCCTTGGCGCCGATGTCGGCGGCTCCTTTCTTGGCGCCTTCCCACGAATACTGGCTGAAGTTGTGGTCCTGGAGGGTCCCGGTGGCCGACATGAGGGCGATCTTCCACTTCGAGTTCGTCGTCGTGGTGGGGGACCCACCGCACGCAGCAAGAACCAGCAGAACAAGTGTCATAGCCGCTACGCGCGGCACGCCCAAGGTCAACATTCAAACCCTCCTTAGCGGCTGCTCAAAACCTAGATCCGGAAATGGCCATGGATTAACCTCTCAGACGGGCGATATTGTGCCCGATCTCACTCCGCAGCGCGCGGGCTCCTCCATGGCGATCGAAGTCGATGGCGCACCCGGAGCAACGTCTCCCGGCGAGATCTTCAGGTGGTACGCCGGCACCGCTGAGTCCCTAGCTCAGGACGCGCTCTCGCGCTGGTAGGGCCGTCCGTCTGCGGCGGGAGCAATGCTGCGACCGATCAGCCCCGCCAGGACAACGATCGTGATCAGGTACGGCAGCGCGTCGAAGAACTGCGTCGGGACATGGTCGAGCAAGGTTCCCAGCTCACCTGTAGGCGGGGAGATGCTGATCGTCTGGCTGATCGCCTGCGATGCCGCAAACAGCAGCGCTGCACCGAAGGCTCCCAACGGCGTCCACCGACCGACGATCATCGCGGCGAGGCCGATGAAGCCGCGCCCCTGGGTCATTCCCGCCTGAAAGCCGTTTGTCGCCTCGATGCTGAGATAAGCGCCACCAAGCGCGGCCAGCGCGCCTGACAGGACGACGTTGCGATAACGGGTGCGAATGACATCGATGCCGACCGTCTCCGCCGCGCGAGGGTGCTCGCCGACCGCGCGCGTCCGGAGCCCCCACCGCGATCGGAACAGGAAGATCTGAAAGACGACCACGATGATGACCATGAGGATGCCGATCGGGCCCTGACCGAACAGGGCGTCGATCAGCCAACCGACGAGCGGAATGTTGCTCACCGCCGAGGGGATGGTCAGCGCGGTGAAGTTGCTGGTCACGGGAAGGGATACGGTGGCCAGCAGGGTGTTCAGATAGCCCGTCATCCCGAAGGCCGCGATGTTGATGATGGCGCCGGCGATGATCTGGTCGGCTCGCACGCTGATCGAAAGCCACGCGTGCAGCAGCGACAGCAGCATTCCGGCGATGATGGCCGCGAGCAGGGCGAGCACCAGGGGAACGGTCAAGCCGAAGACCGGGGTCGGTGTGCCGGGACCCATGATGCCCGTGATCACGGCTTCCGCGAACCAACCGGTGAAGGCGGCCGTGAGCATGATGCCTTCGAGCCCGATGTTGACGACGCCCGAACGTTCGCACATCACTCCACATAGGGCGGCAAGGCAGATCGGAACCGCGAGCTCCACCGCCACCCGGGACATGAAGGGCAGCGCGTTCAGGAAGTACTCCACGAACTGGAACACGATGCCGAGCACCGGTATCCCGTTGATCGTGTGCAGAAAGGAGTCCATCAGGTCAGGGTCTCGCGCCCGTAAGAGCGCGTGATGGTCTGGAAGCCGGTCTGCTCGGCTCCGGCCACCCCACGCAGCCGCAGCAGGCGACGCAAGACGGCATTGGCGATGAGGAAAAGCAGGATGAGCGCCTGGATGAAGTCGACGAGCTCGACTGGGATGCCTGCGTTGATCTGCATCGGGGGCGCCCCCGCCCGCATCGCACCGAAAAGTAGGGCGGCGAACATGATGCCGATCGGGTTGGACCGGCCGAGGAGGGCCACGGTGATCGAATCGAACCCGACCTTGGTCTGGAACGTCGTGTTCATACGGTGGCTGATGCCGAGGATCGTGCAGGCGCCGGCCAGTCCCGCCAGCATGCCGGCAATGCTCATCGTCAGCACGATCATCAGCCGTGGGTTCACGCCCGCGTAACGGGCCGCATCGGGGTTCGCGCCTACGGCACGAATCTCGAATCCCCGCGTCGTCCTGAAGAGGAGGAACCACGCAATCGGAACCGCGGCGAACGCGAGGAGGATGCCGAGGTGCCCGGTGCTCCCGATGAGGATGGGCAGCGCCGCGGCGCCGACGTCCGGCGTGGTCGGCGGGTTCGACCCCATCTCCTTGAGCGGACCCTTCACGATCCAGGCCAGGGAGGCCAGGGCGATGTAGTTCATCATGATCGTGGTCACGACCTCGTGCGCCCCTGACGTCGCTTTCAAGAGCCCGGGCACGAAACCCCAGGCCGCCCCGGCGAGCGCCCCACCCGCGAGCGCCGCTGGGATGGCGATGGCCGGCGGCGAGCTCTGCATGTTGGCGGCGACCGCCACCGCCCCGACCGCGCCCATGAGGAACTGCCCCTGCGCGCCGATGTTGAACAGACCGGCCCGGAACCCGATCCCCACGCCGAGGCCGGCCAGCAGCAGCGGCGTCGTGATGACAAGGGTCGTCACCACCGAGTTGAAGGACCCAAAAGCGCCCTGCGCGAGGGCCTGGTACGCCGTCAGAGGAAGAGTCGGGTCGAATGGGTTCTTGAGCACGAGCGTGCTGGACAGGATGATCACGATCGCGCCGACAAGGAGGGCCAGGAAGAACGAGACCAGCGGCACAGCAATCAGCGACCACAGGTAGCGCAGCAGGGCCCGCGGGCGCGGCAATCGGGCGATCGCCTGGCTCACGTCGACGTGCCGGTGGCTTCGTGAGTTTCGTCGGTCGCGCCGCCGGTGGCCATCAAAAGCCCGACCTGGTTCTTGTCGGCCTGCCTCCCATCGACGAAAGCGACCAGCTTGCCGCGGTACATCACGGCGATCCGGTCAGAGAGCTCCAGGACTTCGTCGAGCTCGGCCGACACCAGCAGGACCGCTGTGCCCGCGTCCCTCTTCTCGATGATCCGCTTGTGGATGAACTCGATGCTGCCCACGTCGAGGCCGCGAGTCGGCTGGTCGAGAACCAGCAGAGTGGTGTCGCCTCCGAACTCTCGAGACACGATGAGCTTCTGCTGATTACCGCCCGAAAGCGTTTGGGCCGCGACCTCAGTTGATGGAGTGCGCACATCGTACTCACGCACGCGTTGGCGCGCAGCTGCGAGGATCGCGCGTCCATCCCGCACCAGCCCATGCGCGAACGGAGGCTTGTAGTAGCTGGTCAAGACCAGGTTGTCAGTCAGCGGAAAAGCCAGGATCAGACCGAACCTATGTCGGTCCGCCGGCACGTATCCAACGTTCGCCTCGTTGATTTGACGGGGCGAAGCGCCCGTCACGTTGCGGCCGTTCAGCCACACGCGACCTGAGGCGACCCGGCGCAGGCCGACCAGCGCTTCGACGAATTCATCCTGGCCGTTGCCGGCAACTCCCGCGATGCCGAGGATCTCACCGCGTCGAATCTCCACGTCGACGCCGCGTACGACCTCGTTGCCGCGGTCGTCTCGGACGTGCAGGTCTTCGACCTTGAGCATCACCTCAGTTGGATGCGATTCCCCGCGATCGACTGTCAGCTGGACGGAGCGCCCGACCATCAGCTCGGCCAGCTCCTTGTCATCCGTCTCGGCGGGGCGGCGCTCGCCCACGACACGGCCGCGGCGGATCACGGTGATCCGGTCGGCGATCTCCAGGACCTCATTCAGCTTGTGGCTTATGAAGATGATCGACCGGCCGTCCTTGGCCAGGTTGCGAAGGAGCACGAAGATCTCCTCGGTCTCGGCCGGGGTGAGCACAGCGGTGGGCTCATCAAGGACGAGGATCTGCGCGTCGCGATAGAGGGTCTTCAGGATCTCGACTCGCTGCTGCTGGCCGACGGACAGCGACTCCACCTTGGCGTCCGGGTCGAGCTCGAACCCAAATCTGCCGGCCAGCTTGCGGATCCGCCGGCTGGCCTCGCGCCTGTCGAGGAAGACGGGGTTCGCCATGGTTTCCTCGCCGAGCACGACGTTCTCGGCGACCGACAGAACGGGGATCAGCATGAAGTGCTGGTGCACCATCTCGATTCCGCGGGCGATGGCGTCGGAAGGTCCGGCGATCCGGACGGCCTGGCCGTCGACGAGAATCTCACCCTCATCCGGGACCGCGAGACCGTAGAGGATGTTCATCAGGGTGGTCTTGCCGGCGCCGTTCTCCCCGAGAAGGGCGTGGATCTCGCCCTGCCTCAGGTCGAGGTCGATGTGGTCGTTGGCGACGACACCGGGGTAGCGCTTGGTGATGCCCCTCATCTCAAGCTTCGGGGGGGTGGACGGTGGTTCAGGGGCGGCCGGCGCTGCTTCCGAAGTCATCCAGGAGAACTGTACTCACCTCCCTGATGCCTGCGAGCCGCCGCCACCCCTGCCGTGGAAGCGCCTCCTCGTCCACATGCTCGAGCTGCCAGGTCACCACGTAAGGGATGTGGATGGCGAAGGCGCCAAGCTCGACGACCGGCACCACGTCCGACCGGAGCGAGTTGCCGACCATCACGAACTCTTCGGGCTTGATGCCGCGGCGCTGGAACACTCCGCGATAGGTGTCCGCGTTCTTCTCGCTGAGGATCTCGACGCCGAGAAACATCTCGCCCAGCCCCGACCGGGCGAGCTTGCTCTCCTGGTCGAACAGGTCGCCTTTGGTGATAAGCAGCAGGTCGTATCGACCACTGAGCCCACGAAGCGTCTCTTCGACGCCATCGAGAAGCTCGGTCGGCTGCATCAGCATGCGCTTGCCCCAGCCCAGGATCACCTCGAGGTCGGCGGTCGGGATGCGCGCCCGCGTCAGCTCGATCGCGGTCTCGATCATCGAGAGCGTGAACGACTTCACGCCGTAGCCGTAGATGCTGAGATTCTTCATCTCCATCTCGGCCAACCGCGTGTCGACGTCTGCGTCGGGGACGTGTCGCTTCAACAGGTCGCGGAATTCGCCCTGCGTGACATGAAAGCGCGTCTCGCTGTGCCACAGCGTGTCGTCCCCGTCGAACCCAACCACCCGGACCGGCATGAATCGATTATCTAGGCCCGAGCCGAACCTTCGGCCACGGCGAGGGGCAGCGTGAGCGTGAAGGTCGAACCCTCGTCGACAACAGATTTCTGCAGCGCCAGGGTGCCTCCATGCGCGATGGCAAGCTCGCGGCTGATGTAAAGCCCGAGCCCCGTTCCGGGCACATTCTCGAAACCGGGCTGCTGTCCTCGGCGAAAGGGCTCGAAGACCGCCTCGCGCATCCCTTCGGGGATCCCGATGCCGTTGTCGTCGACACGAATCTTGGCGCAAGGTCCCTCGAGCGAAAGCCGGACCAGGATGCGAGCCGGCCGTGTTGCATAGATCAGCGCGTTGTTGAGCAGGTTGTCGATCAGATGACCGAGCTGGCTTGCATCGGCCACCACCTCGACTCGCTCGTCTGGAATCTTCATCGAGATCTGCCCACCGGCCAGGCCCGCCCGTGGGCGCGCTCTCTCCACCGCGGCCTCCACCACCCTCCGCAGGTCGAGCTTTTCGCGCCCAGGAATCACAGCGCCATCAAGCCGCGAGACCTCCAGGAGGTCGTCCATGATCCTGTTCAGCTCCCATGTTTTGGCGGTCAGGATCTCGAGAGGGCCGACCCACTTGGGCGGCGGATTGCCGAGGTCCCCACCGGAGAGCAGCGACAGGTAGCCACCGAGCACGCTGAGCGGGCTGCGCAGCTCGTGCGCCGCCGTCCTGAGGAATTCGCTCTTCGCCTCATTCGACATCCGCGCCGCCGTGTAAAGCCGCGACATCTGCTCCTCGCGGTCCCTGGTGTCGACGTAGGAGGCCAGCACGAAAGAGGCGAGCGCGACGAACACGTTGAAACCCTGGAGGGTGACCATCTTCTGGAGCAGGTTCTCCTCGGCAAAAGGACCCGTACCGTTGACCGCGGCCCACACGGCCACGCCTGACGCGATCAGCGCAGCCGGCGCCGCGCCGCGCAGCCTGAACCGGACGGCGGCATAGGCGATCAGGGGAAAGACCAGGTATTCGAGGCGGAACGGGTTCTGGAAGGCGACGAACGTCACGACGGCCACCGCGCCGAGCAGCGCGGCGAGCTCGATCTGCCGGCTCCACGCCAGGGCCGGGCGCCCGGCCTGCGGCCAGAAGCTCAGCAGGAACGGCGCGACCAGCAAAACGCCCATTGCGTCGCCGGTCCACCACACCGCCCACGTCTGCGCGAAGTTGGAGCCCGGGACGGAGCCGGAAATGACCAGGACGAGGCTTCCCACTGTCGCGCTGACAGCCATCCCGGTGAGCGCACCCAGGAGGATGATCACCGCGGCGTCGCGGAGGCGGTCGAGCTCAAGCCGAAAGCCCGCACGCTTCATGAGCGCGGCCGCGGTGAGAGGCGCGAGTGTGTTGCCCGCTGCGATGCACGCGGCGCCGAGGGGATTGGGGCCGATCGGCAGGTTGACTGCAAACGCCGCCACTGCGACGGCCGGCCAGACCCTCACCCCGAAGACAAGGATCGCCACCAACGCGATGCCCGTGGGCGGCCAGACCGGAGTGACCTGGCCGTGGACCAGGGCCAGCTCCAGTCCCAGACGCGCGGACACGTAGTAAGCGACAGCGACCAATGCCAGCCGCAGCCCATCGCCGGCAAGGCCCGTCCTCCGGACGGCCATCCGCCCGAGTATCGACAGGCGGCTTTCGCGCGTCAACCGCCTGATGGAACAAATGTGAAGCGCGTCCGGGTAGAAACTGAACGAGATGAAGCCTCTGAACGGAATCCATCACATCAGCGCGATCACGGCAGACGCCACCAGGAACGTCCTGTTCTACACCGGCGTCATGGGCCTCAGGCTGGTCAAGAAGACCGTCAACCAGGACAACCCCGCCGTCTATCACCTCTTCTATGCGGATGAGGAAGGCAGCCCGGGCGCTGACCTCACGTTCTTCGAGTATCCGGGCCTGGTCCGGGGCCGCGCGGGCGCAGGGATGGTCCACCGCATCGCCTTCCGAGTGGCGGGCGATGAGGCGCTCGGGTTCTGGTCGCGGCGCCTGGCCTCGTCCGGCATCGATAGCGTCCGCGAAGACGACCGGCTTCGCTTCGACGACCCGGAGGGCCTGGGCTTCGAGCTCATCGCTGAGGCGCCGCGCGACCAGCCACTCGTCGCGCGCCATCCGGAAATCCCCTCGCACCTCGCTCTTCAGGGCTTTGCGGGCGTGCGGGCGTTTGAGAGCCGCCGTCACGCGAGCCATGAGTTCCTCAGCGAGACCCTGGGTTTCAAGGGCACCGGGCCGGACAGCTACGAGTCGCGAGGCGACTCGCGCGGCTCCTTCTACGTCTACGACGCGGCTCCCGAGGCGCGTGGACTTGGCGGCTCGGGCACCGTCCACCACGTCGCGTGGTCCTCGACGATGGAAGACCACCAGGCCTGGCGCGAGAAGGTCATCGCCGGCGGCGGCGATCCCACTCCGGTGATCGACCGCTTCTACTTCCGCTCGATCTACTTCAGGGAGCCGAGCGGCGTGCTGTTCGAGATCGCCACCATCGGGCCCGGCTTCTCGGCCGACGAGCCGAAGGAGCATCTTGGGGAACGGCTATCGCTGCCGCCGGCGTTCGAATACCTGCGCGCACAGGTCGAAGCGAACCTCACACCGCTGCCGAACCCGCGGGAGACAAGCCGGATCAGCTAGATACCTGCTCGAGCAGCGCCCTCAATTCTTCCGTCTTTGCGGGCCCGAGCGCGTCGACCAGGGGTTGGAGGCGCGCACCGAGCTCGAGCCGCGGCACCTCGAATCTGTCCCAGCGCGCGTCGCCTGAAGCCACGCACGAGAACTGAAGGGTGACCCGGCCCGGTCGTTTGGAGCGCTCGCGGTAGGCCAGCTGGTTGAAGTCCGCAGAGGGGACAAGCCACGTTCTCGCCAGAAGATGTTGCTCGACATCGAGGAGGCAGACCAGATACAGAAGGCGAGCACTCTCGGGGACGGCATCGACCGGATAGTTGGCGAAGGCGACGATGCGCCCCTCGCGGTCAGCGTGAGTCGTGCCTTTCACCTGCAGCCACAGCGCTCCGTAGCCTCCGACCTCGGCGACCACGATGTCGCGGTGGTCAACATCAGGCTCGACGCGGGAGGGGATGAGACGACCCTCGGAACCGGCCAGTATCTCCGCCTCGACCATCAGCTCGACGAGGGTTCCGAGCGTGGAGCCCTCAAGCATGCCGCGAGGTGGCATCTAGCGCTTGTCTTGCAGAGTGGATGTTGACCGCACGGCTAGACGAGCGGCTTCCACCGGCGACGGAACTCGCGGCCCTGCCACCAGGGCCTGACCCGCGGCCTCAGCGCCAGCAAGAGCTCGATCGTGCCTGCGACCCACAGGCCGCCGAGGCAGTACGCACCGAGGACGTCGGTCGGCCAGTGCTCGCCCATGTAGATCCGGGAAGGCCCCATGAGAAGAACGAGGGATGCCAGCAGCACAAGGACGGCGTTGCGCAGTAGGGAGCTGGCCCAGATGATCCACACGATGCCGAATGTGGTGCCGAACAGCACGGTGGCGAAGATCACGTGGCCGGAGGGAAAGCTGAAATCAGCCAGGTGACCCGCCAGGTGCACGAAGGTTGCGGACGGCCGTGCCCGCTGCACAACGTCCTTGGTCAGTGTGCCGACCCCGCCCGCCAGCAAGGTCGAGGCCACGACCACCACAGCCTCGAGCCGCAGCCGAAGCGCGGCGAGCGCGCCGGCGATAGCGACCACGCAGACGACGTCGAGCGGAGCCCAACCGAGGTCGCTCACGTGGAGCAGGATCCAGTCCAGCACCGGCACGTTGATGCTCTGTATCGCCTGGGCAACCGGCGCATCGAAGCCGGTGATCACATCCTGCTGGTTGACGAAGACCGCCAGGCCGACGAAGCCGGCCGTCGCGATGAGGACGACCGTGGCGTAGATCGCTGCCAGCAGCCGCCCACGACGTTCCTGTTCGGGTGCGCTCTCCTTGGGCGCCGTAACGGGCGCGCTGGCTGCCACTCGCTTCATTCTCCCAGCGCGATCTGCGTCGACGTGAAGAGCTAGGCGGCGAACCGGAGCATTTCCGGCAGCGACTGCATCCTCGTTCCCTGCAGCGCCTCGAGCGCGTCGTCGACAGTCACCTGGCGGCGCCTGAAGTTGCGCAATGCAAACCGGTCGCACGCGGTCTCGGCCCCGGCCCTCCTGCCCCGCATCTCGCGCAGGTACCAGTGGAGCCACTCGTGCAGGTAGACAAATCGCAGCACGTCGCGGCGGGTCCGGAATCGGACCTTCTCCGACAGCCAGGCAAACTTCATCGCCGCCCCCGGCTTGCGCCTCGCGTTGACGTACACAAGCTCCTCGAACGGCCGAAACGGCTCAGGCACCCGGATGATGATCCGGGCCACGTCGAACTCGCAAAGGCCGGAAAGGTGCGGGCGCTTCCGATAGCGGAGCGGCTTGATCACGACGCGGTAGTCCCCCGGCGAGGGAAGGCCCGACAGTGCCCGGCGCACGTCCGCGACTTTGAGCCCGGCCAGGTCGCTGCGGACCAGAAGGCCCATCGAGGGAGCCCGGTTCGCCGCCCTCTGCAGGGCCGCCACCGTGCGGCGGACGTCCCGCGGGTCGAAATCGGGCTCCTCCGCCAGCGCCAGGGCTGGGCGGCGAAGGGCTGTTCGGGCAAAGGGCGCGATCAACAGGCTCATGGACTGTGCTAGATAAGCGCCCACGCCTGGGGCTCTACCCGGCGCCCCTCTGGGCAGGTCGCCGCCGCGGGGTGCGCGTTTCACGACCAGAAGGAGGTGTGGCTTTGCCTGGCAAGAAGCACGGTCCGGCGATCAAGAAGCCGAAGACATACGAGGCCCTGAAGAAGAAGGGCATGAGCAAGTCCCGCGCGGCGCGAATCAGCAACGCGCAGGCCAAAAAGAGCAGGTAACCCCCGACCGCGCCCATGATTTAGGGCGTGCACAAGGTCAAGCTCGAGTCCGTCCGCCGGAAGTCGGGCGGGCGGATTCACCTCACCCCCAGGGTCCCCCGGTCAGGGAACGTCACAACCCTGTGCGGCCAGACGCTTGCCGAAGGCTCGTACACGGCCGTCGATTCCGACGCGGACTGCGCCAACTGCATCCGCCGATCCACCGACCCTTCTCGCATCTCCGGCGCTTTTTTTGAGCAGGAAGAGGGCTCGGAGCTGCTTCGGCTCTCCCTCGAGCAGGCACGCTCCCGCAAGCCCGCCCTGCGCGTCTTGCCGAGCCCGCATGCCGAGAGGGACCGGCCCGTCGTGTGGCCCGCGGCCAAGCCTCCGCCCGAAACCACCCCGGACCAGGTGGGCGAGCTGGTCACCCGTGGGTTCAAGCCGTCGGGCGAGGGGGTCTGGCGCAGCCCCCAGGGTGTGATCGTGCGCATGCGCAAGCACGGCAAGGAGTGGCGATTCTCAGAGCTCGTCTTCGAGGGGTCGGTCGTCGCCACCCGCATCGAGGGCGGGATCCGCGTCAAGGCGGGCGACGTTGAGGTCACGCCGTCAGAGGACGGCTACGAGGTGCGGATAGGCAAAAGGGCCGGACATTGAGGGTCCGGCCCTTCACTCGATGACTTTTCAGCTCGCCTTGGCGGCGAAGTCGTTCGTGTAGGTCTCGCTCAGGTTGGCTGACTTGCCCTTGTAGCTCGAAACGAACTGCTGCTGGATCTTCTGCACAGTCTCCGGTCCACCGGCCGGCATCTTGCAATCGTTGCCGAAGATGCCGAGCTGGCTCGTCAGATCGGCGACATAAGACGCCTTGTCGCCGGCGAAGTAGTCGGTTGGCATCTGGCTGGCGATCTCGTCCGCGGTGTGCGAGTGCATGTACTTCAGGGTCTTGACGTACGCGTTGACCAGCCGCTGCGCGACTTCTTTGTTCGAGTTGACCCAATCGTTCTTGGCGAACACGCCGATGAACGGATAGTCGCCACCGAGTGCCGTGCGCGTGTCAGCCGGTGAGAGAAGGCTGACGAGGATCTTGCCCTTGCCGGAGTTGACCAGGCGCGAGATGGTCGGAAACGTGGTCATCCCGGCCGCGATCTTCTTCTGCTGGATCGCTGCGATGAAGGTGTCGCCGGCGCCGACAGCCACGTACTTGGCGCTGGTCGGGTCCACTCCCGCCGAGCCGAGGATGGCCTGCGTCAGCACGTGCGTGCCCGAACCAAGGTCGGTGACGCCCAGGTTCTTGCCCTGGAGGTCCTTGGCCGAGTGGACGTTGGTGAGCGATGCATCGACGACCTCCGCCTCACCCGGCGCGATGCCGAACTGGCAGATGGTCTCGATCTTCTTGCCCTGGGTGTTGAGTACCATCGGGTGCACGTAGGCGCCTGAACCGGCGTCCACGTTTCCGGCCACAACCTCTTCCTCCGAGGCCTGGCCCGAGCCTTCATCGATCAGCGTCACGTCGAGGTGCTGGTCTTTGAAGTAGCCGAGTCTCTGAGCGAGCATGTTGGGCAGGTAGATCTGCTTGTTGAGGCCGCCGACCATGATCTTCAACGAGACGGTTGACGTGCCGCCGCTCGACGGGGTGTTGCTGCTGCCGCACGCCGCCAGCACGACCACCGCCGCCATCGCCGTAAGCAGTCGCTTCCGAAAACCCATACGCCTTGCCTCCTTCAAATCCTTACCTCGGTTGCGACCGGCGGCCGCCACCTGATCAGACGGTCCTCGAGCGCTGTGATCAACGCCTCCGCCACCAGCGCCGTGGCGGCGAGCAAAGCCATGCCGGCGAACACACCGGCCGTGTCGAACAGGTTTTTCGAGAGATAGATCAGCTCGCCGATTCCTTCGGTCGCACCGAAAAGCTCGCCCACGACCGCGCCGACCAGCGCCAGGCCGAAGCTCGTGTGCAGGCTGGCGGCGATCCAGGACAGCGCGGACGGGATGATGATCTCGGTCGTCAACCGCCGGTTGTCCGCGCCGAGGATGCGAGCGTTGGCGATCAGATTGCGGTCGACCTCGCGCACACCCTGGAAGGCATTGAAGAAGACGACGAAGAACACGAGCACGGCGGCGGTCGCGATCTTGGCCCTGATGTCGAGCCCGAGCGAGACAGCGAACAGAGCGCCGACGACCACGCGTGGGATCGCGTTGGCACCTTTGATGTAAGGGCCTAAAACATCGGCGAGGAGACGGTTGCGGCCAAGCACCACTCCGAAGATGACGCCGAGCACCGACCCCACCAGGAAGCCGCCGACCGTCTCCTCCATCGTCACCAGGACCTGTTCCCAGAGCGGTCCCAGGTCGGTGCCCTCGGTGAACCATCGCCACAACGTCGAGGCGATCTCGGAAGGTTGTGACCAGAAAAACTTGTCGATCACGCCGATGCGGGAACCGAGCTCCCACCCGCCGAGGACCACCACCGCGACCAGCACGCGGCCACCGAGCACGTTGAGCCGCCGCCGTCCCGCCTGCTTCTGCCGCGCCGCTGCGAGATCAGACCCGGATCGGTCGGCCGGCTGCGTCGGCGCGCTCACCCGGTTAAGCCGCGCCGCGCTTCTGACGCTCATAGCTCACGAGCACCTCATCGCGGAGGTCCTTCCAGATCTCTTCGTAGATTGCGACGAAGCGAGGCTCGAAGCGAATCTCCGCGACGTTGCGGGGTCGGGGCAGGTCGACCTTGTACGTGCTCTTTACGGTGCCTGGCCCGGCGGTGATCACGAACACGCGATCGCTCAGCGAGATCGCCTCCTCGAGGTCGTGCGTGACGAAGACGACCGACGCTGAGCTCGCCGACCAGAGGCTGAGCAGCTCGTTCTCCATCAGAGTCCGGGTCTGCACGTCGAGCGCGCTGAAGGGCTCGTCCATCAGCAGGATGCGCGGAGAGTTGATCAAGCTCTGCGCAAGGGCGACCCGCTTGCGCATTCCGCCGGACAGCTGGTACGGGTAGCGGTCCTCGAAACCCGCCAGCCCCACACGCGCGATCCAATCGCGGGCTCGCTCGCTGGCGTCGCGGTTCGATGCGCCGTGATAGCGCGGACCCGCAGCCACGTTTCCCAGCACCGTCTTCCACGGAAAGACGGCGTCGGATTGGAAGACGTAGCCGATTCCGTCCGCGATACCGGCGACCGGTTTGCCGAAGACGTCGACCTCGCCCTCACTCGCCGGCTCGAGTCCGGAGATCAGGGCGAGAGTGGTCGACTTGCCGCAACCGGTCGGGCCGACGACAGAACAGAATTCGCCCGGCTCGACGCTCATGTTCAGGTCGTGCAAGGCTGTGTAGACGCCGCCGGACGGAGTGAGGAATCGCTTCGTGACACCTCGAAGCTCGATGGCTGGAGTCATCTCAGACGAATCTGCGGGTGGGCGCGGGCGGCTTCAAGCCATGCGGTCGTTGTGGCCGTTTTGGTCGTTTTGGTCGCCGGCCGCTGCGCGCGGTCCGTACTACGATCGGGAGACCAAATCAGTGAAGACGCGGCTTCCTCTCGCCTACCAGATCCTGGGCTTCCAGGTCGCGATCATCCTGTTGTCAGCGTTGATCGGGGCTGCGGCCGCCGTCTGGCAGGCAAGCCAGGAGTTGGATCGCCAGTCCGAGCAGCGCTCACTAGCGATCGCGGAATCGGTCGCCAACGACGCTTCGATCCAGCAGGCGTTGCTGAGCGCCGACCCGGCGGGGATCATCCAGCAGGCAGCCGAGACGATCCGCCACTCGACCGGCGCCAGCTACGTGGTCGTCACCGACGGAAGAGGCATCCGCTACTCACACCCCAATCCCGCCCTCATCGGCAAGCCGGTGGACGAAGACCCGAGCGCGGTGCTGGCCGGCCGGACCTGGGTCGGCGTGCAGCGCGGCACGTTGGGCGTATCCGCCCGGGGCAAGGCGCCGATGTTCTATCGCGGCCAGGTGATCGGCATGGTTTCGGTGGGCTTTCTCGAGCCGCCCCTCGCCCAGCGCCTGTTCGGCGAGCTCCCCGGGTTCGCCACGACGCTGCTGCCCTCGCTCGCGATCGGCGTGGTCGCGTCCTGGTTATTGGCATGGCGCCTGAAGAGACAGACGTTTGGATTGGAGCCGTACGAGATCGCCGGACTGCTTGAGGAACGAGAGGCGAGCCTGCAGGGCATCCACGAAGGTGCGATCGCAACGGACCGTGACGGCACCATCACGCTGGCCAACGATGAGGCTCGTCGCCTGCTCGCGCTGCCCGCTGATTGCGTCGGGCGAAAGGTCGCCCAGGTGCTGCCGCAAGGACGGCTCTTGAAGTTCCTCTCTGGTGGATTGAAAGACGAGGACGAGGTGCTTCTCGCGGGCGAACGCGTCCTGGTCGCCAGCCGCCGCGCGATCCTCGTCCGCGGACATGAGGTCGGCCACGTGGCGACGCTGCGCGACACGACCGAGCTCACGGGCCTGGCGCCCGGCCTCGGCGTGGACAGCCTGACCGACGCGCTGCGAGCGCAGGCCCACGAGTTCGCGAACCGGCTGCACACCATCGCGGGGCTGATGCAGCTCGGCCGCGGGGACGACGCCATGAAGCTGATCGCCCAAACCTCAGGCCTGCACCAGGAGCTGACCGAGTCGCTGCTCGAGCGGGTCGGCGACCCGGTGCTGGGCGCCCTGCTCCTGGCGAAGGCCGCCATCGCATCCGAACGCGGCATCGACTTCCGCGTCAGCGAGGACACGGTGATGACCCGAAGCTCACTCGAAAGCGAGCAGCTGATCACGCTGCTCGGCAACCTGATCGACAACGCACTGGATGCGGCCGCCGCGTCACCGGCTGGACGCTGGGTGAGCGTTTCAGTCACAGAACAGGACGCTGAGCTGGTGATCAAGGTGCACGACTCCGGGGCGGGCGTGCCGGAGGGCATCGACGGCCAGATCTTCCAGGAGGGGTTCAGCACGAAGGCTCGGCCTAGCCGCAAACGACGTGGCTTTGGCCTGGCGCTGGTGCGACAGGTGGCCCGGCGCAACGGCGGCGAGGTGAGCGTCGTCAACGAAGGAGGAGCGCTCTTCACGGTGCGGATACCGCTGAAGGTGCTTGTGTCCCGATGATCCGCACGCTGGTCGTGGACGACGACTTCCGCGTCGCCGAGCTGCACTCCGCGTACGTGGAGAGAGTGCGAGGCTTCGAGGTCGCCGGCCGCGCGCACACCGGGGCCGCGGCCCTGAACGAGGTCGAGCAGCTGCGGCCAGACCTCGTCCTGCTCGACATCTACCTGCCCGACATCTCCGGCCTGGATGTGCTGCAGCGCCTGCGCGAAGACAGCCACCTGCCGGTCGACGTGATCGCGGTCACGGCCGCGCGCGATGTGGACAGCCTGCGCACGGCCATGCGCGGGGGTGTCGTCCACTACCTGATCAAACCCTTCTTGTTCCCGACGTTTGAGGAGAAGCTGCTTTCGTACGCCGCCGCGCGCGAACGGATGACGCGCATCGATCGCGCGGAGCAGGGCGATGTCGACCGCATCTTCCGAGTGCTGCGAACCGCTCGCGGCGACACCCTTCCGAAAGGGTTGTCCGACGCGACGCTGGAGCTGATCGTCCAGGCCCTGGGCCGCTCCCGATCAGGCTTGCCGGCTGCGGCGGTCGCGTACGAGGCCGGCGTGAGCCGAGTCACCGCTCGCCGCTACCTGGACCACCTGTGCCAGCTCGGGCGGGCTGAGCTCACGATGCGTTACGGGAGCCCCGGGCGTCCGGAGCACCGCTATCGACTCGCCTCGCCTCTAGTGGGTGCGGACTCCGCTCGCGACACCGCCGGGCGCTGAAGGCATGCCCAGGCCCGCGCCGTGAGCGGGCATGAGCCCCGCCGCGGTGGCGACGATCAGCCCGAGCAGGACGAGCACGTCGGCAAGCAGAAAGAGCCCGAGCATCTCCCAGTCCAACCGGTTGGCGATCGCCAGCCAGCGCGGCGCGTTCGCCGCGCTGTCCGGCTTCCAGCCGCAGATCGGGCAGCGCCCTTGCGTGTAGCGAGGATCGAATCTCCACTGATCCGCCTCGCAGTAAGCCGTGACGCGTCGGTGGCGCGCCGCGATCAAGGTGAGAGCACCTCCTCCGGGACTCTGCCGGATGGGGCGTTGCGCGCCCAGACCCAGGCCGCCGCGGACGCAAGCAGAAGGGCCTCGAGGGTCAGGAACAGGAAAGCCAGCGGTATGCGGTCAGCGGTGAGCGCCGCGCCCAGCTGACTCGCCGGCGAGCCCGAACCGCCGCCCGCGCCGCTCTGGTCGCCAAACCCGCCGAAGTCACCGCCGCCAAAGCCGCCAAAACCGCCAAAGCCGCTGAAATCCAGCCCTCCACTCGAGCCCGCCTGGAGGTCGACAAAGCCCTCGCCCAGGACGTACTCGGCGCTCTGGCTGGGCACGCCGGGTCCAGGCGACGGTTGGGTGATCTTGATGTGGAGCCCGGTCGCCCAGATCGTCACGTGGCTGCCGTCCACGGTCTTGGTCGGAGCCACGGTGAAGATCGTGATGTAGGTCAGGTTCACGACCGGGACGCATCCTGACGAAGACCCTGGCCGGGAGACGCCGCCCGAGCTGCCCGAGCTGCCCGAGTTGCCGCCCACAGGCAGCGGCGGGAGACCCACCGGCGGAGACGGAACCGGCGGTTGTTGAACGACGGGTAGTTTCGGCGCCGAGGAGCACGGAGCCGGCTGCTTGTCCTGGATGGTCACGCCCTGGTCGTTGACCGCCACCGGCTGCCCGTTGGCAGTGACCTCCCCGCCGGTGACGTGGGCCTGGCCATCGCCTCCCGAAAGGGTGCTGGAGGCGTTGATGTCGACCATCACCTTGCTGACCTTGACCGTTCCGATGACGAAGCTGTCGACCTCCGAATGCGTCGTCATAGTCAAAGTGCCGCCCGAGTCCATCGCCGTGTTGGTCTTACCCGACGCGCCGCTGAACGGCTGCGTGCCACCGCCGGCGTAATAGCCGGACGCGTCGGCGTTCATCTGCGCGGCGTTAGCGTCAGCGCTCGGACCGCTTCCGCATCCGTTGCACTGGTCGATATGACCGTGCGAGGGACCAGGGTAGGTCGCGGTGGCGTACGGGACCTGGTTGTTCGGGTTCTGGCAGATCTGCGGCGGGGGCGGCTGGCTGCCGGACTGGCTGCAGTTCTGGTTGTACTGCGACCCGACCGTCGCCGTGGCTGGACCGCTGTCCGAGTACGTCCCCTTGGCCGTCGATGACGGGCTTGCGTCCTGCTGGACCTCCGCCATCGGATAGCGGTTGTTGACCGCGCCGTTCTGGAAGTTGGGGAACGCGTCGCTCCCCGCGATGCCGTGGACTCCGGTGGCATAGCCGAAGCTCGTGTAGCTGGACGGCACGGCGGCGAGCGCAAATGCCGGTATCAGCATCACGGAGGCGACGGCCAGCACCACGCAGTTCAGCGCGATGAAGACACGTCTCATTGATCATCCACCTTTCCAAGCAGCTCGACCACGACCGCTCCGGCGGGCCGGCCTTCGTTCTCCGCGCGCTGCTCGAGCGCGCGCTTCACCTTCGCGGGGACCCTGACCGACATGACCTCCATCAGCGCAGGGTCGATGTGATGGCCGTTGCCGTTGGCCGCCGCGATCGTCGACGCGTCGGCAGCGGTGCCGAGGTAGGAGCCGGTGACCAGCGTGCGGTCGCTGCGCAGCTCGACCGCCGGCCCGCTCAACGCTATGGTCCCGTGCTCGAAGACGTAAGCGCGGTCGGCGACGTCCAGAGCCGACTCCACGAACTGCTCCACCAGGAGCACCGCGATCCCCTGCTCGCGGAAGACGCGGACGATCTCGAACAGCTGGCGGACCACGGTCGGCGCAAGGCCCTGCGACATCTCGTCGATCATCACGAGCCTCGGCTCGGACAGGATCGCGCGCGCCAGCGCGACCATCTGCTGCTCACCCCCCGAGAGGGTGCCGACGAGCTGACGGCGTCGTTCGCGCAGCCTGGGGAACAGCTGGAACGCCGGGGCGATGTCGACCTCGTGGCCGGCGCTGTTGGAGACGAGCCGCAGCGTGTCCTCGACGCTGATCGTCGGAAACAGGCCGCGTCCTTCCGGAATGTGGACCAACCCCAGCTTCGTGATGCGCTCCGCCGGGCTGCCGGTGACGTCCCTGCCGGCGAACACGACGTGGCCGGCGCGGGGATGGATCATGCCCGAGATCGCGCGCAGCGTCGTCGTCTTGCCGGCTCCGTTGGCGCCGATGCAGGCGACCACCTCGCCGGGCCGGACCGACAGGGTCACGTCGCGGATGACCTCGAGCCCTCCGTAACCGGCCGCGAGCCGGTCGACCTCGAGCAGGGGAGGCTCTTCCTTCCTTGCGGCCGCCACGGTCATGACGTCGCCGGTCAGCTTCTTCGACTCTTCGCCGAGATAGGCCGCGACGACCTTCGGGTCGTTGCGGATGGCGGCCGGGCGACCGCGAGCGAGAAGCTTTCCGAAGTCGAGGACATAGACGAAATCGCAGACGCGCATCACCAGGCTCATGTCGTGGTCCACGAGCAGCATCGACACGTGGAAGCGTTCCCTCACCGCGTGGAGCAGCTCCGCCAGGTGGGCGGTCTCTTGCGCGTCCAGCCCTGCCGCGGGCTCGTCGAGCAGCAGGAGCTTGGGCCGCATCGCCAGGGCCCGAGCGATCTCGACCCGCCGCTGGATGCCGGCGGGCAGGTCGCCGGCAAGAGTTCGCGCGTATCGCCCGAGGTCGAGCACATGCAGGATCGCGCGCGCGCGCTCCGACGACGCTCGCTCCGCGTAGGCGGAGAACGGAAGGTAGAGGGCGTCGCTGAAGGTGTTGCGCCGACCGAGGGCGTCCATCGGCACCATGAGGTTTTCCTGGACGGTCATCGAGCCCCACAGCTGAAGGTTCTGGAATGTGCGCGCTATGCCAAGCTGCGCACGCCGGTGCGGTGGCGCGTAGGTGAGGTCGTTGGTCTCGAACAGGATCGAGCCGTGGTCAGGCCGGATGACGCCCGAGATGCAGTTGAAGAGCGTGGTCTTGCCCGCGCCGTTGGGACCGATCATGCCGAGGATCTCGCCCCGATTGAGGTCGAGCGACACGCCATCGAGCGCGACGATGCCACCGAAGCGGACCGTCATGTCGCGCACGCGCAGCATCGTCATGCGACCTTCACCTTCCTGCCACCGATCGCACCTGCCGCAGAGCGTGCGTGGCGCACCCGGGCACGCAGGTCGCCCCATACCCCGTCCGGCAGCGCGATGAGCTGAACGATCAGGAGCACACCGACCGCGATCTGGAACCAGTCATAGGAGATCTCGTAGGCGTGGCCCATGAACGTCCCGTGGCCGAAGCGGGTCAGGACATCAGGCACCACCGCCATGAACACGCCGCCGAGTGCGGCAGCGGGGACGTACCGGACCCCCATCAGCACGGCGATCGCCGCAAATTGCAGCGAGGTGAAAAGCCAGAACGGCTGCGGGCTGACCGAACCGGCGACCAGCGGGTAGAACGAGCCGCCGAGCCCGGCGATGGCTGCGGACATGCCGAACGCGAGCAGCTTGTATCGCGTCAGGTTCACGCCCATCGTCGCAGCCGACAGCTCCGAGTCGCGAATCGCGCGAAGGCGCCTGCCCGCCCCCGAGTCGTGCAGGTTGACCATCAGCAACGCGACAACGCAGAACAGCGCGAGCAGCACGATGTAGGCCGACATCAGGTGCTTCGAAGAGTCCATCTGCAGGCCGAACATGGTCGCCCGGTCCACACGCCACCCGGCGGTTCCGCCGGTGAACCACTCGAAGGCGTGGTCCTGGAACACGTATCGGTCGAACACCAGCGCGATGCCCAGGGTCACGATCGCGAGCGTGATCCCGCGCAGGCGCAAGGCGGGGATGCCGACGATGACCCCAAGCGTGAAAGCCGCCGCCACGCCGACTCCGACCGCAACCAGGTAATCGGTGTGAAAGCCGGCGACCATGAGACCGGTTGCGTAAGCGCCGACGCCCGCGAATGTCGCCTGGCAGAGGGAGATCTGACCGACGTAACCGGTCAGCAACACCAGGCTGAGCAGGCCGAATGCCCAGATCACGGCCAGCGCGCTGTCGAACTTGAAGCCGACGTCGAAGCCGACCGGGATTCGCGCCAGCACCGTGAAGGCGACGAGCGCGGCAAGGACGCGGAACATCAGCCGCGACGTCATTTCGAGGCCACCGCGAAACCGCGCGGATTGCGCATGATCAGGACCGCGATGATCACGAGCAGCGCGACCAGACGCGGAAATCCGAGTGACTGGATCCAGATCGTCGGGTAGGTTTCAAGGAGGCCAAGAAGAAAGCCGCCGAGCACGGTGAGGGGCA
This sequence comes from Chloroflexota bacterium, assembly GCA_005880795.1. Taxonomy (GTDB): domain Bacteria; phylum Chloroflexota; class Dormibacteria; order Dormibacterales; family Dormibacteraceae; genus 40CM-4-65-16. Next base: position 32,565 of record VBGP01000028.1, read on the forward strand.
GCGAGACAAGGCCGCCGATCAGGGCTGCCGCCAGCGCGTCGATGATCAGCAGCGTCAGGCTCGTGGTGTCGAAGTTGATGAACGGGGTGATCAGGATCCCTGCCAGCGCCGCGACGAGACTCCCGAGCATCCAGCTCACCGCGCTCACCTTGTTCACCGGCACGCCCCACAGCGACGCCGAGGTCGGGCTGTCGGATACCGCCCGCATCGAGCGGCCGAAGCTCGTGTAGCGCAGGAAGGCACCAAGGCCGAAGGCAAGGCCGAGCGCCATGATCACGATGACGATGTAGTTGGCCCCGATCGGCACGCCTGCCAGCTGGAACGTCGCCTGCTGCGGCGCGAGATAGATCGGCAGGTGGTACTGGTTGTTCTTCCAGATCAACGAGGCCGCCGACTGCAGCGCGAGCAGGACTCCGATCGTGATCACCGCCTTCACGACAGGCTCACGCGTGCGGACCCATCGAAAAACCGCGAACTCCAGGAAGAGCCCCATCACCGCCGCGAAGATCAGCCCGGCAAGGACCGCGAGCAGCGTCGCGAGCCAGGTCGGCCAGAACGGATGGGACCACCCGTAAAAGACCTGCCACGCGACGAAGGTCGAGAACATTCCCATGGCTCCGTGGGCGAAGTTGAGGACGCCGGTCGTGCGATAGATGAGGACTATGCCGAGCGCCGCCAGGGAGAAGATGCCTCCCAGGCCGAGCCCGATGATCGTGTAGGCGGCGAATGCACCCATCTGCTTACGGCATCACGTGCAGACCCAACCGGACGTCGTATGCCAGCCGTTGCCGTTGCTCGCGGTGTATGTGAAGCAACGGTTTGGATCGTGGTTGCCTGAGCCGTACGACAAAGGCACCGACCATCCGGTCTGGAATCCCTGCATTGCGTCCAGCGCCTGCACCAATGAATCGCGCGACAGGTTCTTCCCCGCCTTCCGCGCTGCTTCCACGAACACCATCGCGGCCGTCCAGGAGTGCTGGGTGTAGATGTCGAGCGCCTGGAACTGGCCTGGATAGAAGTGCTGCACCGTGCCGAGGTACTGGCGCACGGTGGCGTTGCCCTGGTGGTCGTAGGGCGAGAGGAAAGGCACCAGTGAGTGCGCGTTGCGCAGCTCGCCGTCGTACGACTTCTGCACGTTGAACTTGTCCAGACCGGCCCCGAGCACGCCCGGATACCAGTTGGCGGCCTCCATGGCGTCGAAAAGCCGGTGATAGCTGAAGGGGTCAAGGGCCGCGATCACGTAGTCCGGGCACGACCGGTCGGTCGCGGCGCACGAAGCGCTGGGTCCGGCGCCGCCACCGCTGGGGCCATGGTGCGAGTGCTGGAGGTTGAAAACAGTCGAGGTGTAGTTGGCCTGCGTAGCCGAGACCTCTTCGACGTCCGTGTAGGCCACGCCGTCCGCCGCGAGGCGGTTGAGCAGGTTCGCCTCGACCGGGTGCACCCACGGCACGTCACCGAGGACGACTACGGCGGGGTGCTTTACCCCGAGCGCCTTGGCTTCATCGGCGATCGCGGTGCCGTAGCGGAAGAAGTTGGCGGAGGTGGGGAAGGCAAGTGGATCGGTGTACTCGGCCGGCGTGCCGAGACCGCCGATGACCGGGATGCCCTGTGAGGTCAACGTCTTGATCTCGTTGTTTTCACCCAGCGGCGCCGTCAGGCCGACGACCGCCAGCACGTTCTGCGAGATCAGGTATTGGGCGCACGAATGCGCGGAGCTGGCGTCGTATTTCGAGTCGCACCACACGTACTGCACCTGCCGGCCGTTGATGCCGCCCGTCTGGTTGACCGCCTGCATGTAGGCGCGCACCGTGTCGCGCTCGACAGAGGAATCGATTGGACCGGTGATGTCGAAGAAGCCGCCGATCGTGATGGTTCCGCCGCTCACCGTCCCGCCGCCGCTTGAAGGAGCACCGCCGGTGCCGGGAGCGCCCGGCATCGCGGCCGGGCTGGCATTCGCTTGGGCTCCCGCAACCTCGCCTTGGGACACCACAGAGGTGGAGCTCGGCTGGGTGAACGACCTCACGGTCAGAACACCAAGTACCGCTCCCACAACCAGCGCTGCAGCGAGCAGCGAAACCGCAGTCCGTTCCCGGAAGCCCCGCGACATTCAGGCACTCCCCCTTGAGGGTGTTGGTCAGCAACCCTCCTTCCCCTCTGTCAGATACGCGCGAGTATCGAGGTCTACCCGAATTCACCGCACCATTTAGTGGGTTTCAACCCACTAAACACTAGTTAGTGCTGGCTCAAGGACCTCAGGCCGTCACGCTGCGCTGGCTGTCCGCCGTGGGGAGCTGCACGATCTCTCCACGATTGGCCTTGAAGTCATAGAGGTCACGGTCGGCGCGGGCGAAAAGCGACACGACGTCGTCCGCTCGCTCGAGCTGTGCCACCCCCACACAGAAGCGGACTCCGGACTTCGCGGCCTCGAGCTGGAGCTCGCTCAGCCGCGTTCGCGCGCTCCTGGCGGTTGTCTCAGGGAGCACGCAGACGAACTCGTCGCCGCCGTAGCGGAACACCACGTCGTCGGCGCGCAGGCCGTCTTTCAATGCCTGGGTCAGGCCGCGAATCATGATGTCCCCCGCCGGGTGGCCGTGGCTGTCGTTTTCCTCCTTCAGCCCGTCGATGTCGACGAACGCCACCGTCAGAGGCAACCCGTGGCGGCGGGCGCGCACGATCTCGCGCTCCGCGGCCGAGATGCCCGCGGCCCGCCGCATCACGCCGGTCAGCTCGTCGAACGCCGACTTCTCGCGAAGGCCGAACAGCGCGCGCGTGCTCATCGAAGCAAGGTCGCGTGGCCTCAGTCCCAGATCAGCGGCGAGCATGAGCCGCACCTGGGCATCGCGCGCGCGCCGGGCCTCGCCAAGGGTCCTGCCGAACAGGAGCATCCAGATGCCAAACAGCAGCGGAAGGGTCGCCAGCGCCCCGAGCATTGCGATGTCGAAGGGCGATGACACATAGATCGCCGTGAACGGGATGGCGATCCCCCGTCCTGGGTTGTCGGTGGGCGAGCTGTTGCCGCCGCCCGCGTTCGCCGCGTTGCCGGCCTGGTTGGATCCGCCGCCCGCCGCGCCCTGAGTCGGCGCAGCCGTCGCCGGGTTCTGCGTGGGCACCGCCGTGATCGCCGGCACAGACGGCGTCGCAACCAGTGCCGGAACCGATGGCGATGGAAGGACGGACGGCACCGGTATAGGCAGCGGAGGGAGAGGCAAGGCGAGATAGCCCGCAGCCGCCAAAGCACCGATCGCTCTCAACGACCACCTGGTGGCCGTCATCTCAAATCACCCCCCGAGGTGGGTCCCGGACGGACCCGCGCAACCTCAATTATCAAACGAACGGGCGATTCAATTCTTGTCTCTCCAGCCGACATACCGGGCATACGCGTTCTATGCTGCGAATACATGGCTGGGGACATGGAGCGCGCCCTGGGGGCGCTACGTGACTTCACAAGGCGCGACATCCTGCTTCGGTTCTACGCCGACCGAAAGCCTCGCAGCGTCGAGGACGTGGCACGCGAATCCGGTGTTCATCGTTCAGTCGCCTTTGAGCACCTGGAACGCCTGGTGGCGCTCGGATACCTTGAAGTGGCACACCGGCGTGGCCTTCCGGGCAAGCCGGCGAAGATCTACAAGCTGACCGGCGGCCCGGTCCAGATCAGTCACCCGATGCGCCGCTACGACATCGTGGCCGAATCGCTCGCCCGTGCCTTCGATGAGCTGGGCGACGTCGGCAGCCACGCGGTGAGGCGGGCCGGCCGCAACTTTGGTGAGGCGATCTCGCTGCCGGGCGCCAAGTCACCGGCTGCGGCGTTCGAGCCGATGCAGGAGATGGGCGCGGAGTACGACATGGATCGCGGCGGCATCATCCAGTGCACCAACTGCCTGTTCGCCGAGGTGTGCAGGCGAGCGCCGGTGATCTGCCGTTTTCACGCCGGCATCATCGAGGGGCTTTTCCTGCACACGGAGATGAACGTGAGCGTCAAGGCGCTCGGGTTCCGCGACCCTTACGGATGCGCGTACATGCTGCAGGAGAATGTGCTCGGAGACGAGTTAGAAGCCCTGGCGCAGTAGCCGCGAGTCCTGGCCGGGAGCGAACATCCCAGCCAGCACGGCTTCGCCTTCGCCTTCAGCCGTGAGCGTCACCATCGATCCATCGACCTGGTAGTCGATCCACGCGCAGCACTCTCGCTCGAGCTCGATCAGCTCGCCGAGTGCTCGGGCCGCACCGGGCTCGGCCCGCAAACGAATCCCGCCCGGCGCCCGCTCACGGTGAAGCAAGCCGCTCGCAAAGAGCTTCTGCCACGCGCCGCTTCGATCCTTCAGGTCGGACGACGTCAGCGTGCACATGATCGGTCTCGCCTCGCTCATGACGCAGTGAAGCCGAGCGATGAACCGGTTATTCCGAGCCTTATGGTTGCCGCGTGAAACTGGTCGCCGGCTCGTTCGCGTGGCCTTTTCGCGGAAGCTTGGGGACGACCTGGGTCCCCGGTCTCCTGACGGTGCTCTTGCTCCCTGTGCTCTTCATCCCGCTGCTCGGTTACGCGGTCGCGGCGACGAGGGCCGCCGAGCACAACCCTCCACAAGCGCCTCCGCCGTGGCAGGTCTCGGTCCGGCTCCTCTCGGACGGATTCTGGACATCCCTGATCGTGATGCTGACGATGCTGCCGTACGCGATCGCGCTCAACCCGCTCGCGGATGCGCTCCGCGGCATCACCCGCGGAGAGCCGTACGCGCACGTGGTCGCGCTGCTGGTGCTGGCCTTGCCGTGGGGGCTCATCGCGCTCCTTCTCCTGCCTCATGCCACCGCGGCGTTCGCCGCCAGCGGTGACCCACGCGATCTGTTCGATGTGCGGGCGGCGCTGCGCGGTGTGCGGCGCGACTTCATGACGTGGAACGTGTCGGCCGCGGCGATCGTCACCGCCTGGGCGCTCGGGATTGCGTGCGTCGGACTCCTCTGCATCGGAATCGTTCCGGGCGTGTTCTACGCCATTCTTGTGAGCGCACATGCCGCCGCCGCGCTCCACAGTGAGGGTCCGCGTCCATCCGCTCGGTGACACCGCGGTCCTCGCCGAGCTCGGCACAAAGCTCGACACCGCGCTCAACGCACGAGCCATCGCCCTGGCCGCTGCGCTGAAGAAGCGCCGCGACGTCCGGCAGGCCGTGGCCGGCCACGCCAGCGTCACGGTGCAGTTCGACCCCGACCAGATCACCCACGAAGCCATGGCCGCGGCCATCAAACGGCTGGCGACGAAGCGTCCTCCCCTGGACGAGCCTGGTCGCCTGCACCGAATACCGGTCGTCTACGACGGGCCGGACCTGTACGCGGTGGCGATGCAGCTGCGACTCACGACCCATCAGGTGATCGAGCTCCACGGACGCCCGATCTATCGGGTGTTCCTGGTCGGTTTCGTGCCGGGCTGGGCGTACCTCGGGCCGCTTGCCGACGAGCTCGCGCTGCCGCGGCGGCCGGTGCCGCGGACCCAGGTCCCGGCCGGGTCGGTGGCCATCGCCGGCCATCAGACCGGGATCTACCCCCTGCCGAGCCCGGGTGGTTGGCATCTCATCGGCCGGACCTCGGTCAAGCTGTTTCTTCCCGACTCCGACCCGCCGTCGCTGTTTCGGGCGGGGGACCGGGTGAGGTTTTTCTCGGTGAGCGGTTGATCGAGGTGCTCCGCGTCCTCCAGCCGGGGCTCTTGACCACCATCCAGGACATCGGGCGGCCGCACGCGGTCGCATCGGGCGTGCCACCTGGCGGGGCCATGGACCGTTTCGCGCACACCGCGGCGAACCTCCTCGTAGGCAACGATCGCGGCGCCGCCACGCTCGAATGCACGCTGACCGGACCGCATCTCGTCGCCGAGCACGCATGCCTCATTGCGATCACCGGCGCCGACTTCGAACCTCGGGTCAATGGCGACGCCGCCCCTATGTGGACGGGACTCTTTCTCAGCCAGGGGGATCAGCTCACGTTTGGCGGGCGGCGCGCCGGCGCGCGCGCGTATGTCGCGGTCGCCGGAGGCATCTCGGCCGACCGCTGGCTGGGATCGATGTCGACCAACCTGATGTGCGCCCGCGGAGGGATGCACGGGCGCGCGCTGGTCGCGGGCGACGTGCTCCCCGTGGGCGAACTATCTGGTCCCGCTGTCGCGGGGCGAAACCTTGCTGCCGGGATGCGACCGGTCTATGGCGAACGCACCTTGCACGTCATCGGCGGTCCGCACTTCACCCGCCTGCAGGGTGAATCGCGCGAGGCGCTTTTCAGCGCCGGCTTTAGCGTCAGCCATGACTCCAATCGAATGGGCTACCGGCTCGAAGGTCCTCGACTCGATGCGCCCGGAGAGGAGCTGCTGTCTTTCGGCGTGGTCGCGGGCGCGGTGCAGCTCCCCGCCGGTGGGCAGCCAATCCTGTTGATGGCCGACCACCAGACGGCCGGCGGCTACCCGGTGGTGGTCACAGTGGCGAGCGTATCGATTCCGATCGCCGCGCAGCTCGCACCGGGGGACGAATTTCGGTTTGCCGAAATTACGATCGACACGGCCCTGCAGATGCGGGCGGCTCAGCGCGAAGCGCTGGACTTGCTCATGAGGTGATTGATCCATCCGATGTGCTCGGCGTAGTGCTCGTACGTGTTGCCGGCCACCCAATCGAGGGCGGGGCGGTCGTCGCTTGGATCGCGAGGATCGTTCGGCTGGTAGTGGTTGTACGGAAGCTTCAGGTCGGCATCGCTCATTCCGCCCAACAGCTTCATGAGCAGCGCGTGCGCCTGGCGAAAGTACGCCAGGGCCTGCTCAGGTGTCTTTTCGCGGTGCAGCGACCAGACGGCAGCGTTGATCGAGTCCGTTTCGCTCACCTCGGGGCCGACTCCCATGGCCGCCGCACGATCTGATCCGTCGAGCAAGGCGAGCAGCGAGTGCTCCCACGCGGCGACGTGGACCAGGTGGTCTTTGACGGCCCAACCGTCTGGGCCGGTCATCGTGAGGCCGATCGGGCCCAGCGACTCAACCAGGTGGTTGAGCTCGTTCCACGATTTCTCGATCGGCTCGAGGACTCTGTTCGGAGCGGTCATGCGCCGCTCGCGACCCGCTTCGCTTCTTCGACCACGGCGTCGTAGTCAGGTTGGGGCTGCTCGCGAGAGGCGACCCAGGTCCACCGGATCACGCTCGCGCGATCAATGATGAAGATCGTGCGGCGGGCCATGCCCGAGTAGCCGGCGACGTCGTCGCGACGCACGCCGTAGTCGGTCACCATCTTGCGCTCGAAATCGCCGATGAGGTCAAACGGCAGCCCGCCAAGCTCCTTGGCGAACGCCTGGTGAGAGAAGACGGAGTCGACGCTGATCGCGTAGATCCCGACACCGTTCGCCACCGCATCTTCGTTCCTGGACCGAAACTCGGTCAGCTCGGTCCTTCAACCACCGGTGAAATCCAGCACGTAGAAAAGGAACACGAGTGCTCGATATTTCTCGAGCGCATCGCCAAGGGTGAGCTCCTGGCCCCCGGTGGTCGGCAGCTTGAAGTCGGGCGCCTTGTCGCCTACCTGCAGCACGTGAAAAAGTCTATTGGTTCTCCAGGACGTACCAGCCGGAGCGCGTCGCGCCTGTGATCTCGTATCCGCGGTCGAGCGATCCCCGTAGCGCATCGCGCACGGCCAGGCGCCACTCCCGCGCCAGCCCCGGGTCGGAATGCCGCAGCGCGACGATGTCTTCGGGCACCTGACATATAAGGACGCGAGCTGACGACGCCCTGGCCACGGGCTCGCCGCCATGGCCCACGGAGACGATCTCGCCGCTGCCCCAGCCGCGCAGCTTCTGGACGTCAAGCTCGTTGGGCCGGCCGGAGGCGGCCGCCTCTGCCGCTTGCGAATCAAGGCGCCATGCGATGAGCAGGCGGTCCGACTCATCCCCCGTGTTGATCCCGTCCCGCATCTCTCCGTAGAAGTTGACGAGGTACTTCGGTGCGACCGCGCCGAGCTTGGAGAGGTTGAAGTACATGTTGCGCCGGACCAGGGGGTCGGTCGTCCACTCCATCGAGGTGATGCCGCGCGACAGACACCAGCGCCGCTGGTGCTGCTTCAGCTCGAAGCCGAGCCCGCGCGCTTCGCGGTCTGGCAGCACGCCAAGGATGTGGGAGTGCATGTGCAGCCCTGCGGGTGGTCCGCCGCCCAGCCAACCCACGAGGCCACCGATGAGCCGCCCCTCCGAATACGCTCCCGAGATGTAGTTGCCCGAATGCGCCAGCGCCTTGAGGAGGTCCGAGCTTATCGGCGGCTCGCCCGACCGACCCCACACGACCGCGAACAGGTCGGCCAGCTGTCGCAGGTCGTCGAGCTCGGCGAGCTCCCTTATCTCGGGGCTCATGCAAGGCCCAGGCGGCGGCCGGTCACCAGCGTCGCGCCCTGGACCACCACCGCCACGAAGATCGCCGACGCGAAAGAAACGACCAAGCCTTCGGGCAACAGGAGGGCGAGGACCAGGAAGAATGAAGCGAACGCGAACAACCCCAGCAGTAGGCCGCGAAGGACCCCCACTGCCGGGTCGGTGCCCTGGATCCGATGCGCAAAACCGGCGAGGACTGACCCGTACAGTGGGAACGGCGCCAGCAGCCCGGCCAGCCTGGCGCCGAGCACCGGCGCCACCGCGGTGAGCAAGATCACAAAGCCGGTAGCCACGACCATCCGGGCTGGGATGTCCCATCGCGGAAATACGACCGGTGCGGCCGACCGCGTCCTCTGTTCAGGCATCAAGAAGAGCGAGACGACGAGCACCAAGATGACGACCACGAAAGAAGCGAGGGCCGGCAGAAAAAAGAGGCTCAGCACAATCGTCACTGCGGCGTAGGCCGCGGTCGCCACGCCGAGGCACCTGGCCCATCCCTGGCGCTGTGCCGCCCACGAATAAGCCAGGCAAAACGCCGACTGCGACACCGCGCCCGCCATGATGCCCGCCGCCGCGCCGGCGGCAAAGCTTGGACCTGGGCTCAGCGCCAGGAAGAACGCGATCGGGCCGGACGTGAACGGGATCCCGATCAACCAGCCGCCGACGGAGGAGCCCCACCTGCGTCCGGCGAGGCTTGCCGCGCCCACGAGCAGGGGCGTGAGCACCAGCTTTAGGGCGAGGGCTCCGGCTGGGTTCAAGGCCGAAGGGGCGTGGTCTCGATGCCGGCGTCGCGCAGCGCCTTGCGCACCGCTGCGGCGACCTGGCCGGCGCCCCTGGTGTCGCCGTGTACGCAGATGGTGTCGTAGCCGCCGGAGCGGGCAAGGCTCAGCGCTTGCTGCGCGGCAAGGTTCGGGTCGAGCACCGCTCCGGCCTGGCTCCGCGGCGCGAGGCTGCCGTCGGGCAGCATGAGCCGGTCGGCGAAGCCCTCGCGATACCCTGGGATGCCGGCGCGCTCGGCCGCGGCCACGATCTCGAAGCCGGGCTGGCCCATGACGCCGACGCCGTGGCTCTTCGCCACTCGCGCCAGTGCGTCGGCGACATCAGGGTCGCGCTGGCAGCGGTGATACAGGGCGCCGTGCGCCTTGATGTACGAGATCGGGATGACCGCGGCAAGGCCCGCCACCTGGAATGCGACCAGAGCCTCGATCTCGGTGGCTGACATCGAGCGTTCGATCCGGCCGAATCCAGAGCGGTCGTCGTAGCCGGGATGGGCGCCGACCTGCACCCCGAGCGTGCGGCAGCGCCAGGCGGTGGCGATTGTGATCGACGCGGAGCCGGCGTGCACGCCGCATGCGATGTTGGCGCTGTCGACGCAGGCCAGGATCGCCTCGTCCTCGCCCGCGCCCTCGCCGATGTCCGCATTCACATTCACTGGTGTTTGGTGTCCCCATGCAGGAGCTGCACCGCATGGCCGAGTACTGGCACCACGGCTTCCAGGGATTCGGTCGCGCCTTTGGCGCTGCCGGGCACGTTGATGATCAGCGACTGGCCGCGCACGCCGGCGACACCACGCGAGAGGGCGGCCATCGGCGTGCTCGACGCGCCGGCCCTTCGCATCAGCTCAGCGAGGCCCGGGACCTCGTAGTCGATCAGCCTCGACGTCGCTTGCGGCGTCACGTCGCGTGGCCCAAGGCCGGTGCCACCGGTCGTGACGACCACGTCTGCGCCATCGACAACGGCCGCGACGATCGCGTCGTTGATACGCGCCTGGTCGTCGGGCACGATCTCCGGCCCTGAAACTTCGAACCGGGCATGCTTCAGCAGGTCGAGCAGGGCCGGACCGCTCGTGTCCGTGCGCGTGCCCGCTGAAACACCGTCGCTCACCGTGATCACGTGCGCGCGATGCACTAACGCTTCCAGGTCCCCGAGCGGCCTCCGGATTTTTCGAGCAGGCGGACGGACTCGAGGTAGACGCCGCGCTCGACACCCTTGGTCATGTCGATCAGCGTCAGCCCCGCGACGGCCGCGGCGGTGAGAGCTTCCATCTCGACCCCGGTCTGGCCCGTGACACGCGCCCTCGTCACGATTCGCACGCCGCCTTCGACGAACTCGAAATCGACGCTCACGCTCGTTAGAGGCAGCGGGTGGCAGAGGGGGATCAGATCAGGCGTGCGTTTCGCGCCCATGATGCCGGCGACCCGCGCGACCTGAAGCGCATCACCTTTTGCCGTGCCTTCGCGCACCGCTTGCACCGTGCCGGCCGCCATCCGCACGATGCATTCGGCGGTCGCCTCGCGCACCGTCGCGATCTTGTCGGCGACGTCGACCATCCGCGCCGCGCCCTTCTCGTCGAGGTGAGTGAGTCGTTTCGCCATGGAGCATCAGGATATGCGCATGCCCGGCACGGACGGCGTTCTCTTCGACTACGGCCGGACCCTCGTGACCTTTGCCTATCCGACGGAGGAGCTGCTGCGCGTGATCAACGGTTTCCGGCCCCGCATCCAGGCGGCGCTGGGGGTGCCGGCGCCGGAAGCCGAGACGATCCTCCGTGATGTCCTCCTTCCGCTCGAGGAGTACGTCGAGAGCATGAGCGAGGACGAGGTGGAGTACGTGAACGTCTACAGGGAGAAGTGGCAGCGGGCGGGTATGCGGCTGCCGGATGACCTCCTCCACGAGGTCCTCGACGCCGAGCAGCGATGCTGGGACCGCGCCGTGGAGGTCGATCCCGACGCAGTGCGCGTGCTGTCCTGGCTGGGCGAGCAAGGAGTTCGGCGAGGGATATGCTCCAACGCGCCGTTTCCGCCGGCGATGATGCGCCGCCAGTTGCGCAGCAACGGCGTCGATCAGTTAGTGGACGCGGTCGTCTTCTCGAGCGAGATCGGACGCCGCAAGCCGGCGCCTGAGGTGTATCAGGCGGCAGTCAATGCGATAGGTACGGTGCCGGCTAGAACGATGTTCGTCGGCGATCGAGCGCGTGAGGACTACGAGGGGCCGCGCGCGCTCGGCATGCGGGCGGTGATCGTGACCAAGCACGCCAAAGACGCTCCACCTGACGGCGTGCCCACGATCGAGTCCCTGGCGGAGCTCCCTTCGCTCCTATGAGCGACCCGCACAAACGGCCGAGCTGGCTGTGGCTCCTGTTCTACGGCCGGCGGCGGCGCGGCTTTCCGTGGCTGCTCGTTGGCGTCGTCCTTGCAACCGGCGTCCTCGCCCTGGTCTTCGCGGTGCCGGGAGGTCCAGACGCATCACGCGCCATCGCCGCCGTGGTCTTCAGTCTGCTGCTGGTCGGAGCCATTGCGCTGGCGGTCGTCGCGGTGCTGCGCCCTCGCCGCCGCCCCTGAGCCGCCCTCGCGGCGATCAGCGTCGCCGCCGCGCCCGCCCCCACCCCGTTGTCTATGTTCACCACCGTCAGTCCGGTCGAGCACGACTGCAGCATCGTGGTCAGGGCTGCCTCGCCCGCGCCGCCGCGACCGTAGCCGGTCGACACGGGAAGACCGATCACCGGCAGGTCGATCAGCCCGGCGACCAGACCCGGCAGGACACCGTCCATCCCAGCCGCGACGACCACGACGTCAGCGCCCCATTCCAGCACCGCGCTGAGCGGTCCGACGAATCGATGCAGGCCGGCGACCCCCAGGTCAGCCTCCATTCGCGCCTCGAGGCCGCATGCCTCGACGACCATGCGCGCTTCATCCGCCACCGGCAGGTCTGATGTGCCGGCGGTCAGGATGCCGACCTTTCCGTCCAGCGGCTCAGGGGAGAAGCCCATGCGCAGCACGCGCGCCGCGGCGTGGTATTCGGCAACTCTCATTCCGGCCTGCCGCGCGGCATCGCGGAGCGCCGACTCGTGCGCGTCGCTCATCCGACTGATGAGGCCCTGCCCCTGGCGCTCCGCCATCGCGAGGACGAGTCGCGCGGCATCCTGCGGCGACTTGCCCGAGGCGAGCACCACCTCGGGAATGCCACGCCGCAAGAAGCGCCCCAGGTCGAGGCGCGCCCGCCCGCCCAGCTCGTCGAGCTGCATGCGCCGCAGCTCCGCCAGGGCATCCTCTTCGCTCAGCTCGCCGGCGACGAGCCGGCGAAGTACATCTCTCACAGGCCGAGCAGCACTTCGCGCATGCGCTGCCAGTGCGTGCCGGCCCAGTAGATGCGGCCGCAATCAGGGCATTCGGAGTAGCGCGATTGCGTCCGCCTGACGTAAGGGGGCACGCGCTCGGCGACCACCGCCGGCATACGCGACTCGAGCTCGGAGTTGCACTCGATGCATCGAGTCAGCGCGTCTTTCAGCTCGAGGCCAAGCTCCGCGAAGACCTGACGCAGCTGCATCGTCACGTCGTCGTCGCGGATCAAGATCGCGCGCACGACTCCGGTCTGGATGACACGACGCTTGGTCAGGTCTCGATCGCGCGTCAGGACCACCCGGTTTTCGGCCGCCGCTTCGCGCACGAGCTCCGAATCGCCGATCCGCGCGTGGTATGAGGCGTCGTAGCCGAGGGCGCGGAGCCAGCGCGCGAGCCGCCCGACGTTGCAGTCGGCCAGGAACCGGGGTCTCACCTTCGCAATCTTAGAATCGGGCGATGGCGACCTTCGAAGACCTGATGTCAAAGCTCCGGACAGAGGCAAGTGGTTGCTACTCGTGGTCGAACGGTCCAGGAGATCGCTACGCCGCCCACAGCCACAGCTTCGAGAAGGTCCTTTACTGCGTCGACGGGTCGATCACTTTCGTGCTGGAGAGCGAAGGCCGTAGCCTCGAGCTCAAGCCAGGAGACCGCATGATGCTGCCCGCCGGGACGGTTCACTCGGCCACTGTCGGACCCGCCGGCTGCACATGCATCGAGGGCCATCGCTAGGCGGTTGTCGTCTCAGGCTTGGGGCGTAATATGGGCCGCGAATGAGCATCATCGACTTCATTCGCGACCGCGCCCGGTTCTACAACTGCCCGGTCTGCGGCCGCAGCCTGAAGGGCTGCGAAGTGCAGGTCCTGAGCCACGAGGACGAGCGATTTCACCTCCAGGTGACGTGCGCCCAGTGCCAGGTGACGTTCGTGGTCGTCCTGGCGATCCAGGGCGGCGCGGTGGAGGAGGTCGAGAGCGCCGTCGAGGCGCTCGCGCCGCCGGTGGCCGCCGTCGAACCGATCAGCGTCGATGAGATCCTCGACCTGCACCTCTTCCTGAAGGGTTTCCAGGGCACGCTCACAGAGCTCATCCACCAGCCGGACCACAGCCGCGGCTGAGCCGGCCATGAGCCGGACTCGGATCTATCTCGACGACGCGGGGTCTGCACCCGTCCTGTCCGAAGTAGAGGCGGCGATCCGGGATGTGCAGGCGGGTAACCCCTCCAGCCCGCACGCGGAAGGACGCGCGGCGCGTGCTGCCCTGGATCGAGCCCGCGATGTGGCGGCCGAAGCGCTCGGCGCAGGACGAACCGAGGTCACCTTCGTCTCCTCGGGGACTGAGGCGACCAACCTTGCGCTGTTCGGAGCCGCCGCCCGCCTGCCGAAGGGGGCCCGGATCGTCACCTGGTCCGCCGAGCACCAGTCGGTGCTGGCGGCGATCCGCAGGCTGCAGGCATTGGGCCGCGACGTGGTGGTCGCCGGCGTCGACGGCGCGGCAACGGTGGACGTGGGCGCCATCACACCCGGCACGGGCCTGGTTTCGGTCGGGCTCGCCAACAACGAGGTGGGGACCATCCAGCCGGTCGCCGAGGTGATCGCGCGCGCGCATGAAGTCGGCGCGTTGGTCCACGTCGACGCATGCGCCGGCCAGCGATGGATCGCGGCGCCCGCGGGGGCGGACCTGGTGTCGTTCAGCGGCCACAAGCTCGGCGCTGGCCGCGGCGGGTTGCTCCTGGTGCGCGACGGCGTGCGGATCGATCCGCTTTTCTTCGGCGGTCCGCAGGAATGGGGCCGCCGGGCCGGCCAGGAAGATGCGACGTCGGCCACGGCGGTGGCGGTCGCACTGGCGGCTGCGTCCGCGGGCCGTGAATCTCGCGCCCGCGTAGCGGAGGGCCAGGCGCAGGCGCTGCGCAAGGCGCTGCTCGAGCTCGGTGGAACGCTCACCGGCGGCGAGCCTCGATTGCCGAATTTTGCCAGCTGTACGTTTGCGGGTCGGAGGGGCGAAGACGTGTTGCTCGCCCTCGACCTGGCCGGCGTCGCCGCGTCGAGCGGTTCGGCGTGCGCGTCGGGCTCGCTCGATCCATCGCACGTGCTGCTCGCGATGGGGCTGAGCATGGAGGAGTCGCTGGGCAGCCTGCGCCTGACCACCGGATACGCGACGACGGACGACGAGATCTCCCGCGCCATCGTCGTGCTGCGCACGGTTCTGAACCCCAGGCTCCTCCCCATTCATGGGGGCCGCGCGCTATCGCGCACGGAGGGGCAGGGGCAGGACCGAATAACTTCTACGACTCATGGCTAGTGTCGAAGAAGAGCTGGCGCAGCGGATCGGCCGCGGCGAGGAGGTGGTCCTGGCGACCGTCATCAAGCTGGACGGCGAGCCACCGTCCCAGCCGGGGGCCAAGCTCCTGATGTCCCGAACGGCGCCGATAGCGGGAACGCTCGGCTGCAGCGAGTTCGACTCCGCCGCGGTTGCCGACGCGAACGCGATCGCGACGAGCGGGTCACCTCAGCTGCGCACATACCGGCACGACCTCGGCTCGGTCGAGGTTTACCTCGAGCCGTACGCAGCCTCCCCGACCCTCGTCATCTTCGCTGCCACGCCGGTGGCCCGGGCGCTCGCGAGCTGGGCTCCCGAGCTTGGCTTCCGCACGGTCCTGGCAGAGTCGGCGCGTGATGTGCCATCAGCGCTGGCGGGCGACCTCTACATCATCCACACCAACCACGACGCGGAGGATCTCGTGCCGGCTCTCGAAGC
>VBGP01000143.1 GCA_005880795.1 Chloroflexota bacterium
CCGATGTGGTCGCGCCGAAACCTGGCGAGCCCTGCCTCGCCCAGCTTGCCGAGGTCCGTCCCACCGACCACGACGGTGCCCGAAGAGGGCTTGTCCAGCCCCGCGACCAGGTTGAGCATGGTCGACTTGCCGCTGCCTGACGGGCCCATGATCGCGGTGAACTCGCCCTTCTCCACCGTGACCGAGATCCCGTTCAAAGCGCCGGTGATGCCGCCCTGGTAGACCTTGGTGACGTCGGTGAGGCTGACGAGGTCCGTCATTCCTTTGGTGCCCCCTCCGCCCCGAAACGCTCTGAAGAAAGCTCGTCCATCCATTTGAGGTCTGCCTCCGTGTGAAGTAATGCACCGCGGATCAGTCGCGCCAGGTCGATGCGGCCGTCGCGGCGTGCCCGTTCTTCCAGCCGGTTGAGGTCCCGCAAGCGCTGTAGATATGCGCGCTTCTGGCGGGCGAGCATCGGCTGCAGGCCGCCGTTCGCGATGCGGGTCGCGAGAAGGAGCTTCACGTAGATGTCCTCGTGCAGCTGCTGAGGACCCGAGTCAGGCTCGGCGAGCCACTGGTCGAGCGCTTTGTGGCCATCAGGCGAAAGCTCGTAGGCCAGCTTGCCGCGGTCGCCCCTGGGGCCGACCGGCCGCACGAGCCCGTCGCGCTCGAGGCGCTGGAGGGTCGTGTAGATCTGGCCGACATTGACTTCCCAGGTCCCACCGAGCATGGCTTCAAAGCGGTTCTTCACCTCATATCCGTGGAGCGGCTCCCCTTTTAGGAGTCCCAGCACGCCGTACTTAAGCGACAATCTCTCGACTAAACATACTCAGTATGTATGCCGAGTATGTATGAGCCGTGCGAGAAAGTCAAGGGCCTTGTTTGAGAGGTTTAAGAGGTTTAAAAGGACCGCTGCAGTCGAGCAGCCGGTGAGCCGCTAGTGGGCTAGGTCCACACCGTTGGAGCCGCCTGGCAGCACGCGCAGGTTGACCCTGGGGTCCAGACGCATGTGGAGGCGCACGGCGGTTTCCCCGTGGAACGTCCTGATCTGGAGGAGATCGCACAGCTGGTTGGCCAGCCAGAGCCCCCGCGGTGAAGAGGGGTCCGGTCCCGGAGCTTCCCGGTCTGCCAGCGGAAGATCGAACACGCCGCGGTCCCTGACTTCGCAGATCACCCGGCCGGCATCCTCCCAGACGCGCACCGTGCCCCGCCCGCCACCATGAACGATGCTGTTCGTCGCAACCTCGTTGGCCGCGAGGGCCAGGTTGTCGGCCTTGGACTGGTCCAGTCCGACGACAATCGAATGTTTCCTCACCAGCTCACGAACGTGACGCAGACCGTCTCTTTCAAAAGTCAATTCGTCTATCCCCGCCGGCGTGGGCCGAAGTGGAACACTGAACGGCGCGCCGCACGCTTCGATACCTCTGAAATGCTCGCTCTCGCGACTCGAACCTCCGTCGACGACAAACTCGTGACTTCGGCGCGCCTCGTCGATGACCGCCGAATCCAAAGCCGCGGTGTCGTACGGGCAGAGCAGCAGCCATGGCCTTCCGTGGCCAAAAGCGACGTTGAGCAGCGACTCATGGCGCTGACACTCGGCAAGCTCGTCGGCTGTGCGGGTGCTCCAGATCGGCTCACCGATGCCTCGCAGCGATTTGCCGGGCACGCCGTACCGGGTGACGAAGTCCTGCCAGGCCGGAATGATGCGCGCAGGGTTGGCGCCGACCGCGGACATGTCCGCGAAAAACACCCTGTCGGCGTCCTCCTCCAACGCGGTCCGCAGGGTCTGAATCTTCTCGAGCGACTCCACCACGAGCACCGGCTCGCCCGCCGTGAGTCCCTCACGGATGAAAGGGACAGTTCCATTGATGAACTCAGACCGGCCCGAATAGAAAAGCGCCTCGTGGCGGAATCGATCCGCCCGGGCGGTGGACGGCTCGATCAATCGTCGCCTCCACAGCTGCAGAGCTCGAGGCCGGGAAGATCTGCCCAGCCGGTGACCTTGAGGACCGTCTCGAGCTGGGGCGGCAGGCCGTGGACCAGGAGGCGCCGGTTCGGCGCCAGCTCCAGCGCAAGGCTGACCAGGGCCCTGATCCCGCTGACGTCGCAGAAGCTGACCCGGCTCAGGTCCAGGTGCGGATCGGCGCCGTCCTCGAACCCATCGCGAAGGGAATCCGCGACCGACGCCGTGTTGGAGATGTCGATCTCCCCAGCGACCATCAGCCCTCCGGGCCTGGCCGTCCGCATCACCACCAGGTGGTTGTCCGCAAACACTACCCGCCCTTCTTTCTCACGAGGCCCCTCGACGGCTTCCCCTACCGGGGGGACCCTGGCAGCCGAGTCTCGATGCACCCCAACCCCCCTCTGTGGTCAGGCGTTGACGTGAGGCAAGGTGGTGCCCCCGGTTCAACGCCTCCCCATAGCTCCCTCACACGATTCCTACTCAACAACCGTGCTCCAGGGTCCCCCGACCCACACGGAAACCATACAACTTAAACGATAGCGATGCAATAGTTACGCATTAGTGCTGCGACAATCCTCGATACCTACTCGGAAGCGAACTGCATACACTGAAGGAGAGGTCCGACTGAGCGAGGAACAAGATCCCGCGGTCTACAGCATCGGCGCGGTGGCGCGGATGCTGGACATCCCCGCCTCGACGCTCCGGGCCTGGGAGGAGCGCTACTCCATGATCACGCCGGTCCGCAGCGAGGGCTCCCAGCGGCTGTACTCGCGTCGCCAGGTCGAAAAGCTGAGGTTCGTCAAAGCCCAGATCGATTCTGGCGCCAGCGCGGCAGACGCGCACAGGCTGCTCGCCGAGGAAGCCCGCGCCGGCGGTGTCCCGGCCGTGCTGGAAGGACCGCCCGGCGACCGCCGGCCGCTGGTCCTGATCGCGGAGAAGGACACTTACGCATCGGACCTGGCGGAGTACTTCCTTCGCACCGACGGCTACCAGGTGGCGATCGCCGTGGACGCCACCCAGGCGAAGCTCCAGTTCGACGAGCGATCGCCAGACGTGGTGATCATCGACCTGCTCATCTCAGGTGGGGCGGGCTTCCGGTTGGTGTCTGAGTTTGCGCAGAAAGGGACCTCGCAGATCCTCGCCGTCGCCGCCATTGACGCCGCGGAAGAAGCGCTCCGGGCGGGCGCGGCCGCGTTCATGCGCAAGCCACTCGAATCGCTGCAGCTCGTCTCCACCGTCAGGGACCTGCTGGGGACGAGCGCCATCGTGCGTTCCAAGCGCAACCAGACCGCCGAATTGTGAACGACCGCCTTTCCAGCGGTAACAGCCGCCTCGATGAGATCTTGAGCGGCGGCCTGCTGAAAAACGGCATCAACCTCATCGTCGGGGTGCCGGGCAGCGGCAAGACGATCCTGAGCCAGCAGTTCACCTTTGCCAACGCCACCAAGGAGCACCCTGCCCTCTATCTTTCGACGCTCTCGGAGCCGCTCGACAAGATCCTCAGGTATGGCCAAGGTTTCAAATTTTTTGATGCGACCGCCATCCGCGACGGCCGCGTCATCTACGAAGACATCGGACCGGTCCTGGGCGAGGATGGGCTCGACGACGTCCTCGTGGCCATCGACGGCTACCTCAAGCACGTTCGCCCGGGAATCGTCGTCGTCGACAGCTTCAGGGTGTTTCAGGCATTTGCAACTGACGTGACCCACTTCAGAAGGTTTCTGTATGCCCTGACACGCCGCCTGACCGCCAGTGCAACGACGTCGGTCTGGAATGCGCCGTACACGCGGACCCAGGCATTGGAAGCGGCCGAGTTCGCGGTGGCCGACGGCATCATCGCGCTCGATATCAAACAGATCGGGGAACGCGAGATGAGGGTCCTGCAGGTGCTCAAGCTTCGCGGGAGCAGCTACAAGTCGGGAGAGCATGCCTATCGAATCTCCGAGGACGGATTTCGCGTCTTTCCGAGGCTGGCTGACAGCCTCGACGATTCCCCCTACCAGTTGAGTGACGTCCACACCGCCACCGGGATTGCCGCGTTTGACGAGCTGCTCGGCAACGGCGGCTACTGGGCAGGCGCCACGACCTTGATCGTGGGGCCGTCGGGGATCGGGAAGACCTTGATGGGTCTCCATTTCATTTTCCGGGGTGCGAGCTTGAATGAGCCCGGCATCATCGCCACGTTCCAGGAAAACCAAGCGCAGCTGGAAAGGGTCGCCCACAGCTTTGGTTGGTCGCTCGAAGATCCGAACGTCCACGTCCTCCATCGCAGCGTGGTCGCCATGAACATCGACGAGTGGGTTTATGAGCTGCTGGACGTGGTGGATCAGACCGGGGCCAAGCGCATAGTGGTCGACAGTCTGGTCGACCTCCAGTCGGCCGCGGCCGACCCGGTGCGATTCAAGGAGTGGATGTTCTCACTCGCCCAGCGCTGCACCCGAGCGGGGATCGGGCTGATGATGATCATGGAGGTGACCGAACTCTTTCAGCTTCGACAGATTTCCGAAGAGGGCATCTCGCACCTCGCGGACAACGTCGTTCTCCTTCAGTACGTGCAGGAGGGTCCGGAGCTGGTTCGGGCCTTGACCATCCTCAAGACGCGCGCGATGCGCCACCGCCCTGTCGTTCATCGCTTTGAGATCACCGACAAGGGTTTCGAGCTGGGCGATGCGCTCGCGGTTTCGCGCTAGATCGACCAATCCAGCCCCTCCGTCGGCTTCGCCAACACCTCCCCATGAATGGGGAGGAGCTACTTTCTCGCTACTCCCTTGAAGAACGTGTAGCAGAAGACGCCGTCCGCCTCGGTCGTTCGATCGAGGTCCCGGATGCCCGCGTCAAATTTCTCTGCCGTGGTCAAACCAGCGTCGATCGCTGATTCACGAACCCCTTTGACCATCGCGGTGAACGTCTTCCTCGTGAAGCCATCGACCAGGTCTGGATGGCTGGAATCCACGTACACCATCCGGGGCGAAACGCGCGCCGCGTCAAAGCCCGCCTCGACCAGCAGCGGATAGACCTCTCGGCCGATCAGCGCGTTGCCACCAGCCCTGCGCTGCAGCTCGACCAGGCAGTCAATCGCGGCGTGGGCGGCGGAGCTGTCGGGATAGAAGTAGGTCGATCCGTGGTCGCCTTCGATGACCGTGATGGTGCCGCCTGGCCGGAGCACGCCTTTGAGGATGCGCAGCCCATCGAGCGGCCGCGCGAGGTGCTCCAGGACGAAGCACACAAAGACGTGATCAAACGACTCGGCGGCGAAGGGCAGGGCGAAGATGTCCGCTTGCCGGAACTCCAGGTTGGTGATGCCGGCCCCGTCGATCTTCTGCCTTGCTTCGGCGAGCGAGGCCGCCGAGACGTCGATCGAGGTTAACCGGGCATCCGGGCTGCGCCGGGCGAGCGTCACGGTCTGCGCGCCGACGCCGCATCCAACCTCGAGCACGGTGCTCCCGGCGGGGTAGGCGGTGTCGGAGTGAAGGAGGTCGACCAGGGTTCCGGCCTGATCCCGTAGGCGCTCGTTCTCCCGCGTGTCGTAGCCATGCACGTACGTCATTGCCCGTTACCTTTTCTCAACTCGACCGAAGTACTGTACGAGGGCGCGACGCGAGTCACTGAATGACGGATCGAGAGACGGATGGGGCGCCGGACTTCGTACAGGTCTACCAGGACCAGCTCGTGCCGGTGTGGCGCTACGTGCGGTCGCGAATCCCGAATCACCAGGAAGCCGAGGACGTCACCAGCGAGGTGTTCGCCCGCGCATGGAAATCATGGGGCCGCTTTGATCCCGGTCGCGGCGCTGCGCCCTGGCTCCTGCGCATCGCCCAGCGCACGGTGGTCGATTGGAACCGCCGCCAGGGTCGGTGGCCGGCTGACCCCATCGACCTCGATCTGGTGGAGAACGCCTCGTCAAATCCCGCCGAGCTGCCGGAAGCCATCCTTCTGGCCAAGGAGGTCCTGACCGAGGTCAGCAGCGCGCTGCAGACGCTCTCAGACCGGGAGCGGGACGGCATCGCGCTCAGGTTTGGGGCGGGCTTGAAGATGGCGGACGTCGGCAGGATCCTGGGTCTTTCGACTGCTGCGACGAAGATGATGATGGCGCGGTCTCTCACCAAGCTGTCCGCCACCCTGGCTCAGCGCCGTGGCCGTGAATCGGTTGCGCAAGCCCCACTCGTCCTTGACGACCTCGTCGACCAGGCCCTGCTGCGCGGTCGCTCCGCGGTGGGCAGCCCCGAGCTCGGCGACCTGGTGCTTCAGCTGGCGGTGATCCACCGGCCGAAGCTGCCGGCGGACCTTCCTCAGAAAGTGCGGGTGTGCGTCGACTGCGCCGGTGGCGTGGTGAACAGCGTCCGGGCGCGCTGGACGAGGGGAGCGAGTCGTTCCGCCGGTGGAGGGTTCAGGCTGATGGTCTCATCGGCCTTCGCCTGGCTACCGCTGTCGCCGATATGCCTGGCCTGCACGATCCCGGTGCTGGTGGCTCCGCTCATTGCGCTGGGGGTCAGCCTGGACATCGCCTACGGACTTCATGCGCTCTCTCTGCTGACAGCCCCGCTGGTCGCCGTCGTCCTGTGGCGCCACTTTCGTCTCCACCGCAAGGAGCTCGGCGTGGTGGTGGGAGGTGCTGGGGCTACGTTGTTGGTGGCACATCTCATCGGCCACCTCGTGGTGGCCGTCGGCGTCCCGGACTGGTCTGTGGTGGCCGACCGGCTCGGCACGGCGCTTCTCCTGGCGGGCGCCGTGATCGACGCCATCGCGCTGAACCTCTGGGTTGCCAGCCAGCGCAAGCGACTCGCCGCCGCGGCGGCCGGTTTCCGTCTAGCGCCGGCCTGAACCGCCGGCGGAATCACGTTTCGCGCTTCGGCGCCTAAAAGGAGAAACAACCATGCCTGTTCGACGTGTGTTTGCGAGCCTGGCGATATCCGTGGCGGTGGCGATCGGCTTGGCGTCGACTGTGTCCGCTGCGGGCGGGTACAAGATCGAGTTCTCGAACAACTGCAACAACCCGGCGGTCTGCTTCGACCCGAACGTCGCTGGATCGCTGGGCGGCGATTGGGGGTCCATCAGCCTTGACGCCGACGGCGCCGGCAAAGCCCAATTCACGACGGCGACGCATCGGACGCCTGGCGTGGCCACCGGGGCGATGCACTTCTCGTTCGTCCTCGCGTGGAGCCGGATCTCCTCGCTTGATACGCCGCCGCCCGGCGCATTCGTCATCGATCCGAACGGCAACTACCTGGTCATAAACGTGGTCAAGCCTTCAGGCGTCACTCCGCTGGTCACGCCCGCGACTCCTGGGCACTACAAGTTCCAGGGCGCGATGTTCGGGATGCCCGGCGTCAACTTCATGCTGCAGATCAACGCCGCGTAGCGGCAAAGGATCGGAGAGGGCCGCCGGCTGTATCGGGCCGGCGGTCCACTGTCGGGCTCCCTACTCCGAGGTTTGGTCGCTCTCCTCGTTGCCCGCTTCGGAGGCGCGAAGCAAGGACACGAGCTCGGCTACGTCTGGCGTGCCGAGGCCGGTCACAGCGTCCCACGAGGGACGCGCCGAAAAGCCGGTGAACGTGTGAAAGGTGCTGGTGCCGCTGGTGATGTCGTGCAACACGGTGCTGTACGCCTCGCCCTGGGCGATTGAATAGAGGCGCGGGTTGAGAGAGCCCAGACGGTGGTGGCCTGCCTGGTCGGCAAGCGCCACGATCCCGGCCCATTCCGCTGTGGCAGCGCTCGTGCCGATTGATCGGCCGAACCCGCCCAGTGCGGCGGCGATCACGCTGCCGAATGCAGAGGAGCCCAAAGCCACGTCAGGCAGGCCCCTTCCGCTTTGCCCCGGGACCAGTGCCGCCTGGAATTCAGGAAGTGCGTAGACGGTGCTGAACCCGCCGCCGCTGGCTCCCGAGGCATCGCCCCAGCCGACCTCGCCCTGGTAGGCGCCCGTCGTCCGATCCGCCATGAGGCGCGTGCCGCCGACGGCGGTAACCAACGGATCGGAGGCCGGAAAGGAAACGCCTGAGACCAGGCTCCCGTCACAAGTGTGCTGTGCCGAACCGGTGTCGCCGGAGGCGGCAATGAGCGTGATTCTCTTGTCCTGCGCCTCCTGGAACACCGCGTGCTCCTGGGTGAAGAACTCGGCGCTCTGACACGATTCGGCCTCACCGAAGCTCTGGGAGATGACGTCCCCGAGGTTGTGCTCGACCGCGTACTGCGTGGCGCGAAGGATATCGGCGTCCGCTTCGCTCTTGGCGAGCACCAGCCGGAGCTTGGCCCCTGGCGCCATCACGTGCGCCCACTCGACGTCGATCGCGCCCTCGATCGCCCAGGCTCGCTGGACCTTGCTGGTGGGGTCGAACGTGACCGTGCCGTCGGGCGCCGTGATCTTGAGCTTGGCCTCAGGCAGGCCCCAGGTCGTGTCGAAGAGGTCGAGGTCGGACTGAACGGTCTCACCCTGGAAGGCGCCGATGATGACTATGGTCCGGCCCTGACCCGTGATCCCCTGGTCGAGCAGGGTCTGTACGTCATAAGCGGCGCGGACCTGGTCCGGTCCGTAGCAGGCCGGAATCGTGGTTACGGCCTGGCACGGAAACTTGACCTGTCCCGCCGGAATCGCCTGGCCGACGTCGTCGACCTCCGCGTTTACACCGGCGGCGGGCGTCATGGGGTGAGCGGAGACGGGGGCTGTGGGCGGACCCGCGGCCAGAAGGACGGACGAAACGAGCGCGGCCGTGGCGAGGCGCGCGGCGATCAGGCGAGTCGACCTATCCAGCACTCCCAACTTCCTCTTCCCTATGACCCGGCTGCAACGGGTATCAATTGGGTCAATCGTAGGAGCGCCAGGAGAGCTCTCCACGAATTAGCGAACATTTTCTGTTAACCGACGTGAGACAACGGCCCCACCCGGGTGGGTAGGGACACGGCGGTTGCTCAGGGGCAGGCCAGCGTTCCATTCGGGAGCATGGGCAGGCCGGCGCTCATCACGGCGGTCGCCCCGACCAGGTGTCCCACGACCAACAGCTGGTAGGCATCCTCCGGCACTTCGAACGCCACCGCGCCGGACACCCGACTGGGTGGGCTCAGAGCTTGCACTTGAAGAGTCCCAGAGCTTCCTGTCTCGATTGGAGGCGCCCCGTTGACCCCGTCTCCGTAAAGGCGCCAGGCATCCGGCGATATGGCGAGCTGGCCCGGCCCCGTGTCCACGAAGGCGAGCGTCACCAGCACGAACTTGTCGCCGCGAGCCGGCCGGCGCGAAACGGTGCCTGAGCAGTCGAACTCGACATCGGTTACGGTCACCGACCCTGATGGCAAGGCAACCGGCGCGCCGGGATTGGCTATACCGCGGTTCAGCATGTCAGGAGCAGCGATTTGAACCGCAGAGTTGAACCGTCGATAGAGCGCGTTGACGTAGTAGGTCGAGCCCTTCGCGTTCAACCAGCTCGCCGTGTACCGCAGCGGGTAGCCATCGCTCTGTCTGACCCAGGCCTTGAACTGCAGGCCGAAGAGGTTGGCCAACTGGAGGACCCAGGCGCGCGAACCGTCGACCGAGGCCTCACCCAGGACGCGCGCGTTCGGTGTGGTTTGCCACAGCGCCGGGTTGATGTCCGCGAAGACGCCCCAGTAGGGATCGCCGCCGGTTACCGTCTGCCACTCGTTGAACGTGTTCCCGCGCACGTAGATCGTCGATCCCACAAGCACAAAATCGCCCCGCCCGTCGATGTCGGGTTCCGGTCCGGCGGACCAGACCGGGTCGTTCCACGGCTGGAGCTCCAGCGCCGGCTGCTTGATCGTCAAGGCACCGTCGACGTGGTAGACCTGCGCACCGATCTGACCCTGGACCCGAGGCGCCATCTCTGTGCCGATGATCTGGAACTGCGCCGTCTGAATCACAGAGGCCACCTGCGAGAGCACGATGGATGAGGTTGGAGCATGGGCTGTCGGCCACAGGGCCGGCTCGGGAAGTGGCTGGCGGAACTCAGAAGGATCGACTTGATCCCACGCGGTCGAGTGATTGGCGACGGGATTGCCGCCGGCGCCGCAGGCAGCGGTGATCGAGATCCAGAGCATCGCCACCGCAACTGACTGGACTCTCATCGGGAAGCTCAACGGGCCTCAGGCCCTCGCCTTGTGCTGCGTGCATCGGCGCTCCGTGAGGTTGACAAAAGTGATCGAAGCCCTATCGTTGCGCGCAACCACACTTAAGACTATGCCCGGCCCGGCGCGGTCCGGCCTTTGGGAGGAGAAGTCAGATGGGTGATTCGCGGGATCCAATGAAGTTTCGGCGTTCGGCGGGGGACAACATCCTGGTCCCCGGCACCGACATCGAGCTCCCGTTAGGACTTGATCTGTCGCGGCGGGATGTGCTCAAGATCGCCGGCTACGGAAGCGTTGCTGCATTCCTGGCCGCGTGCGGCGGCCCCACCACCACGACCTCTGGGTCTGTCACCGCGAAGGGCGGCAACACCTCGCTCGGAAGCTACCTCTCCGACGCGGTGCCCAAGAAGGGCATGCAAGACGTGATCGACGCCTTCACGAGTGCCAACGGGGGGACGAAGGTCAAGGTCAACACCGTCGACCACGGCACCTTCCAGAACCAGATCAACTCCTACCTTCAAGGCACGCCGGAGGACGTCTTCACATGGTTCTCCGGACACCGCATGCGCTTTTTTGCCGACAAGGGTTTGGCCGCGCCGATCGACGATGTGTGGAACGACGTCAAGTCGAACTTCACCGAAGGATTCGCCGGGTCTGTGAAGGGCAACGACAACCACGTCTACGCGATCCCGACGTCTTACTACCCCTGGGCCATCTTCTATCGCAAGGACGTTTTCAAAGCTCACAGCTACAACATCCCAACCAACTGGGACGACTTCAAGAAGCTGGCCGATCAGATGAAGAAAGACGGGCTCACTCCGATCGCGTTCGCCGATAAGGACGGGTGGCCGGCGATGGGCACCTTCGACATCCTCAACCTTCGGCTGAACGGATACGACTTCCACACCGAGCTCTGCGTGGGCAAACAGAAGTGGACCGACACGCGAGTCGCGAACGTATTCAAGAAATGGAGCGAGCTCACGCCGTACTACTCCCCTGCCTTCGCCGGCCTGACGTGGCAAGAGGCAGCTCAGCAGCTGCTCCACAAGAAGGCGGGCATGTACCTGCTGGGGCTGTTCGTATCCGAACAGTTCGTGGCGAGCGGCAATCCGGACGATCTCGCCCAGCTCGACTTCTTCCCGTTCCCAGATGTCGGCAGCAGCTACGACGCTGAGAAGGCCCTCGACGCGCCGATCGACGTGTTCATGATGGCCAAGCATTCGCCCACGCTGAGTGCCGACTCAGGCCAGGCAAAAGCGCTGCTGGAGTTCATGTCCAAGGGCTCGACTCAGATCACCTACTGGAAGGCATCGCCCGGCGCGATCCCAACCGCCAACGACGCCGACCAGAGCCAGTACCCAGCGCTCACGAAGAAGGCGGCCCAGATCGTGAGCAGCGCCAAGAAGATCACTCAGTTCTTCGACCGCGACTCGCGACCCGACTTCTCGGGACCCAACTCGATGCAGGGATTCCTGTTGAGCTACCTGGCCGACCCCAAGCAGGACACTTCCAGCTTGCAGGGCCACATGCAGAACTTCTGGGACTCGCTCTCTCCCGAGTAAAGACCGACATACGATCTGATTCGTGACCCGCATGACGAGCAGCACCCCCGGCCGGGAGGATTCCCCCCGGGCGGGGGATCTCGTAGGTTCGAGGCAAGGCCGCTACCACGTCCTGACGCGCTACGACCGACGCATCTTGATCTTGATGGTCGGCGTTCCTCTCCTTCTCGACGTGGCTCTGATCTGGTGGCCGACCCTGTCCTCCGTAGTCCTTTCGTTCACCAACTGGGACGGAGTCGGGCCGGTAACCGCCCAGAATTTTGTCGGCTTCAAGAACTATCAGTTCATG
>VBGP01000185.1 GCA_005880795.1 Chloroflexota bacterium
CGCAAGGATCCTTGCATTGCAAGGAACATCGAGAACTTCAGATGCCTCGCCCACAATGCACACAAGTTGCGGCACCGAAAAGCAGGTGCGCACAGCGTCGCCCCGTCTACCTCGGTAGACAGTCCATGTAGTAGTTCATGTAGTAATTCGGCTGAGATTCGCGCAAATCTGGACGCTCCGGGCGCGTCGACTTGAAGAATCGAACTGAAAAACGCAGAAACCGACATGTTTGGATGAACTGTCGTGTGATTCGGGACCGTGAGGCCCCGGGTTCAAATCCCGGGCCCCCGACCAAATTGCCCTTATTTGAACTGGCCAGACAGTACAAACGCAGCTCAATCGCCCCAGGCGTCTCGCAACCAATGCGGTCGGTCAGCATAGGGATGCCAGAACCCCAGAATGACCCCGACTGCCATACAGCCAAGGCCGGCCAGCGCTAGGACGTCGCTTAGCGTTCCGGTCTTGAGAATCATCGCCAAGCCGAGGGCCGTGAACCCGAGGCCATACGGAACCTCGCTATAAACAATGTTCACAAACGGCCCGATCGGAATGCGCCGGTACATCGTCACGGCGCCCTGGCCGACGTACCCGTATAGGCCCATTCCGAGCAGGCACAGCCCGAACACTAGTGCGGCCAGACCCATTTCGCTCTCAAGACCTTAATGAAGACTCCAAGGGGAACAACCCGTTCTTCGCCTGCTCTGCGTACCGCAAGGTCTGGGCCCGGCTGCGCGACATGTCTGCCGAACATAGAGACATGCTTCACCGTGCGACGTGGCGAGCGCAGTCGCCGACGTAGCGATAGCTCAGCCGGTAAACGGGCACGATCGAGATCGCCGGGCCTGACATGTTCACGATGGGCGAACCAGTCCTCAAGGCAGCGGAACATGACCACGAGGCGCACCCGCTGATCGCCGACCCGCAGGCGCCCTATTCGGCCCTGCGATGTCGACCAAAGTTCGACTGAGAACGGCGCATGCTAGGCTCGGGAGTGGTTCGCCGCCCTTTCGCATTCTTGATGCCAAATCCAATCCAGGTTGGCGACATCCGGCCGGCTATGACGGTGGCGGTACGCTCATTACAGGCTGACGAGGCGGGCACATGAAGCGGAAGATCGTGGTCATTGGCGGCACCGGCTTGATCGGTTCTAAGGTCGTGGAGAAACTGAAGCAGAAGGGCAATGATGCCGTTGCCGCTTCGCCGGACACGGCCGTCCACACGATGAGTGGCGCAGGTTCACTGGGGGCACTCGCGGGCGCCGAGGTCGTGGTCGACGTGGCTAGCGCGCCGTCTTTCGAGGACCAGGCCGCGTGGGACTTCTTCCAGATCGTAGGCGAGAACCTCGCGGCAGCTGAAGTGGGCGACGCGATCAATTTCTTCCGTACGGCACACGAGAACCTCGCTGCGGCTGGGTTGGCCGCCGGCGTCAAGCACCACGTCGCACTATCTGTCGTGGGAACCGACCGCCTACAGGACCTCGCCTACTTCCGGGCGAAGCTGATCCAGGAAAACATGATCAAGGGCTCGCCCGTCCCGCACACAATCATCCGCGCCAGCCTGCTCTTCGAGTGGGTCCGCCCGATCGCACAGGCCGGCACGGACGGCGATACGGTGCGTGTGTCGCACTCATTGTTCCAACCGGTGGCGGCGGAGGACGTCACGAGCACGGTTGCCGAGGTGGCTGTCGAGGCACCAAGGAATGGTTCGGTCGAGCTCGCCGGCCCAGACATGTTCTACGTCGATGAACTTGTCGCCAAAGTCCTCGCCCATGACAAGGATCCGCGCAACGTGGTCACGGGTGATCCCGCGGCCCTCTTCTACGGGATCCAGCTTGATGACCAAGCGCTCATGGCCGGCCGCGACGCGCGCCAGGGATCGACCACATTCGACTGGTGGCTCACCCACTAGGCCATCTTGATTCTCGACACGATTCGGGCCCGTTTCACGGTGCTGACCGACTGGGCGGCGTTGTTCCTCTTCCGGGAGCCGCCGCTGAGGCTCGGTGTCAGCGCAGAGCATCGCCAGGTAACGGACTAGCGCGGGTGGGATTACAAAGCGCCATCATCGATTGGCTCGACGCGCGCTTCGAGTTCACCGATGCGGTCGACGCGGAGCTATACCGACGGGTTCCGAACTACGCGGCCGCCGCCTACCGCTATCTCGGTGGTGTGGCAGTGTTTCTGGTCGCGATCGAGTTCATCACGGGTTTTCTGCTCGGCCTCTACTACGTTCCCGACGGTGCTGGCAACCCCGCCCCAGCCTACGCGAGCGTCGTCTTCATCCAGCACACCGCGTACCTTGGATGGCTCGTACGGGGGATACATTTCTGGGGCGCCAACCTTCTGATCGCGGTTGCGTTCCTGCACATGACGTTCGTCTTCTGGAACGGAGGCTATCGCCCGCCACGCGAGCTGAACTGGATGGTCGGAGTGCTCGTCTTCCTGATCATCGTCCTCTTCAGCTTTACGGGTTCGCTTTTGCCGTGGGACGCCAACTCCTACTTGGCGCGAGCCCGCGAGATCTCGATCATCTCGGGAAGCGGGGTGCTCCCCGACGGTGTGAGTGGATTCCTCAGGTACGCGGTGCAGGGTGGCCCCGTGGTGGGACCGGCGACCTTGCTGCGTTTTTTCATGGCCCACGTATTCCTGCTGCCGGGGTTGATGGCCGTCCTGCTTTATGTCCACTTCCGACTTATTCGCAAGCAGGGTCCCGCAGAACCCGCATGAGCGAGCCCAAGGCAAGCTCGAACCGGCTGCCCATCGCGCGTCGTCACGCCCTCTATCCGATGCTGTGTCTCTACGCCCTCGTTGGTCTCGTTTTTGGCCCCATCGGCCGTCAGGTCAGTGAGGACATGCCCGAAAGCAAGACTCACCCCTACTTTCCGGATCACATCTGGCCTTACCCGATTCTCGCGATGGCGGTCTTGGTCGGACTTGGTTTGATGGCGCTGATCGGGCAGCCGCTGCTGGAGCCCGGACAGCCGGCCGACCCGCGCGCCGCGATCATCCCGCTACCGGAGTGGTAGGCGGTGCTGGTCCTCGGGCTGATCTTGTGGCCGCTCCTCGACAGCGGACTCGGTCCGGGCATCGCGCGACGGTTCGGCTGGCGTGAGTGGCCGGCTCCGAAACGAAATGTCATTACAGGCACTATCTGGATTGTCGGCATCGCAATCATCGCAACGCTGACCCTGTGGTCTGCGCTTGCTCCTCAACTCTGCATCCCGTGGCCGTACAACGGACCCGTCTGCGGCGCATGAAGGCGAGTCGGTAGGGAACAACCAGAATCCTTCATGGTGCTCAGCTGTTCCTCTAGTCAGCGCCAAACACGCTCGCGTTAGTGCCTCCAACGCGAGTTGCGGACCGAGACCGTCTGATTTATCGGCGGGTGAACGTGAGATGAGTGACGCCGCTGGGCGAGCTGACCGCCTCGACGTTAAAGCGCTCCTCGAGCTCTTGGAGACCGTCCCAGAGGCGTTCCCCGCGTCCGAGAACGATGGGCACGATCGCGACGTGCATGTGGTCGATCAGGTCGGCCGCGAGGAACTGGCGGATTGTCGATGGTCCTCCGCCAATCCGAACATCTAGGCCGCCCGCCGCCTCCCGCGCGGTATCCAGTGCCTCGGTGGGACTCGCGTCGATGAAGTGGAACGTTGTCCCGCCCTTCATCTTGATCGTGGGCCTGGGATGGTGGGTGAGGATGAACACGGGGGTGTGGAAGGGAGGGTCGTCGCCCCACCAGCCCCTCCATTCCTCGTCGACCCACGGGCCGCGCTGGGGTGCGAACTTGTTGCGTCCCATGATCTCGGCCCCGATGCCCGGGCCCCAGTTGCTGGCGAAGGCGTCGTCCACGCCCGTGGTCCCTCCTGGCTCGCCCTGCATCTCGCGGAAGCTGCGCGTGGGAAAGAACCACTCATGGAGCCTGGTACCGGCGTGCCCGAAGGGTGCTTCGAGACTTTGACCGTCACCGGTGCCGAAACCGTCGAGCGAAACCGAGAAGTTGTGGACCCGAACGCTTGACATGTGGTCTCCTCCGATGTGGGTGCTAGCCAGCATGATGCCTTAGACGGTGCAGGGTCGCCACGGCTCGTGCTCGTGCGCGAGCCAGACGAGCTCGGGGTCAAGCGCGCTCACCCGCAGCTGGCCTTCGGTGTGCGGCTCGTCAAGCTCGCCGAACCAAACCGCCACGTCGCCGCCGACAACGGCCCGGCGCCGGGACGAGCCGGAGCCCGGGAAGCAGCTCGAGCTCGCCGTCGACCGGCACGTACCGCACGCCGGGCGCATCGACCCACTCGCGAATGGTGTAGTCGTCCTCGCTTCGCGCGTCGTCGAGCTCCCGACGCTGGACGTAGATCGGCCTGCCGGCGAAGAGGTGGTTGCCGCCGCAGTGGTCGAAGTGTAGGTGTGTGTTGACCACGACGTCGATGCCGGCGAGGTCGAAGTCCTGCTTGCTCAAAGGACGCAGGCGCGGATCGA
>VBGP01000029.1 GCA_005880795.1 Chloroflexota bacterium
GGCGATCACCGGACACTCGCCCCCAGGCCCGAGGTAAGCGTGCTCGATAGGAGGATCCCGTTCGCCCAGTAGCGGCCGGTCGCGCCGGCGGGCAATAGGTCATAGGTCCACTCGCCGACATACGGTATGAGGTCCCATCGGGTGATGGTCGAGCCATCCAGCGAATCACCGCGTTCCAGCGTGCCGATGGGCCGGCCGTCGGCGGTCCTGTGGCCGGGCGAGACCAGCAGCTCTCGTCCGTCGGCGAGGACCAGGTGAACCATCATGTGCCCGGCAGGGACGGGCATGCTGCCGATCTCGATCACCGGTGCTGCGATACGACCGGTCCCCGAGGGGTCGCGATCAGAGTCGACGCGGCGAGACAGATTGGGCAGTTGGGCGCGCTGGTCGCGGTGCGGGAGGTGACGCTCACAACCCCGTCCACTCGCACCTGGCCGGCGACCATCTGATATGTGCCGCCGGTCGGCTGGATTCGGATCTGGAACACATAGGCCTGACCGTTGTAGGTCTCGGTGAGAGTCAGCGCACGCAGCAATTTCCATGCTTTGTAAGCGACGAGCTTCTGCGCATCGGTCAGATCGCCGGACGGCAGATGCTCGTGGGCGACGATTGCCGCGTAAGCCTCGGTGTCGGCTTTGATCTGCGGGTACGTCGAGATGGCGTTGGCCTGCTCGCCGCCTTCCCGCGCGATGGGGTAGAAGTCGGGGTCGCAGTAGACGGGCTTCCCCACGGCGTCCATCACGGCGAACTTCAGCTGGGTCGTGCTGAGAGGGCGTCCGACAACCGGCGCCGGATTCACGGACCCGCACGCGGCTGCCGCCAGCAGGGCCAGCACGAGCGCCGTTCTCACTTCACTGACAAGACGTTTGGGGCTGGATTTGGTAACGGATGGCGGAACCAAATGACCCCCTCATTCGTATTCAACTGAGATGGGTGACCGTAACGGCGAACCTATAATCGCCGGAGTGGGGGCAGCCGAAATCGTCACCAGGGTCGCTGACTCGTTCCTCACGAACGTCAGTCGCGCCATCGTCAACAAGGACGAGGAAGTCCGGCAGTGCCTCGTCACGCTTCTCTGCGAAGGCCACCTTCTGATCGAGGACGTCCCCGGCGTCGGCAAGACGATGCTCGCCAAGTCACTCGCCCGCTCGCTCGACTGCACGTTCCGGCGCATCCAGTTCACGCCCGACCTTCTGCCGTCCGACGTGACCGGCGTGCGCGCCTTCAACCAGAAGACCAACGAGTTCGAGTTTCGCCCCGGACCCGTGTTTGCGCAAGTCCTGCTAGCGGACGAGATCAACCGCGCGAGCCCCAAGACCCAGGCGGCGTTGCTCGAGGCGATGGAAGAACACCAGGTCACGATCGACGGTGAGACCCACCTCCTGCCGAAGCCCTTCATGGTCATGGCCACCCAGAATCCCGTCGAGTACTCGGGGACGTTTCCGCTGCCCGAGGCGCAGCTCGACCGCTTCCTCATGAAGGTGCGGCTCGGCTACCTCACAGAGAAAGAGGAGGCGAACCTGCTCAACCAGCACAAGGTGGAGTCACCCTTCGAGGAGCTCCAGCCGGTCGTCTCACCCAACGAGCTGAAGGCAGCCCAGGCGGCCGTCCGCGAGGTGTTCGTCAAGCCTGAGCTTCGCGAGTACATCGCGCGCCTCGTCGGCCGCACGCGCAACAACCCGGAGGTCGCGTTGGGCGCGAGCACCCGCGGCACGCTTCACCTTTTCCATGCGAGCCAGGCGTTTGCCGCGATCCAGGGACGAAGCTACGTAATTCCCGACGACATCAAGACGCTGGCCGAGCCCGTCCTCGCCCACCGCATCATCCTGCGGCCGAACGCGGAGATGCAGGGGCAGAGCGCCGGCAAGCTGGTCGCGGGCCTGCTCGAACGCGAGCATGTGCCGCAGATGGCATTCGACGGGTAACCAGCTCCTCAAGGATTCCCTATGAGCAAGGTCGCCCTCGCCACGGCGCTCGGCTTGCTCCTGTTCTTCACCTACCTGACAGGCATCCGTCCGGCATACGCGTTTGCGTACGGTCTCTGCCTTCTTTTCGTCATCGCCTGGGCGTGGCCGCGGCTTGCCATCCGGGGGGTGACGGTGACGCGCCGGGTCGACCCTGGCACGCCGACGGTCGGCGAGGTCTACGAAGAGACGTTTGAGGTCCGGCGCAAGGGTTGGGTACCCGCGCCGTGGGTCGAGGTCCGCGACCTCAGTCAGATCAATGACTACCAGCCGGGACGCGTGATCTCGCTCGGCAGCGAGCTCGTGCGTTGGAAGGCGCGCGGCGTCTACCGCCGCCGGGGTTGGTTCGCCCTCGGGCCCACGTCGCTGCGCGTGCGCGAGCCTTTCGGCCTTTTCGAGCGCGAGCTCAAGCTCACCCAGCGAACTTCGATCCTGGTCTATCCGCGAGTCCGCCCTGTGCCTGACCTGATGACGCCCAGCGCCCAGCAGGTGGGCAGCACGACCTCTTTCGGAGCCTGGGCGGACTATCCGCCTGAGACGGGCGGCGTGCGTGACTACACCACCGGCGACAGCTTTGGCCGCATCCACTGGCCTCTATCCGCCAAGCACCAGCGGCTCATGTCGAAGACGTTCGAGCAGCCGCTGACCACCGATCTCTGGATCCTCCTCGACCTCGACCGTGCCGTGCACTTCGGCGAAGACGAGGAATCCACCGTGGAGTACGCCGTGAGCCTTGCCGCATCGATGGCGTCGCAGGTGCACAGCCGCGGACGCCAGGTCGGACTCATCGCCAACGACTCACGCGGAACCGTCCTCGAGCCGCACCGCGCGGTGCGGCAGGACCGCCTCATCCTCGACTACCTAGCGGTGTGCCAGGCGGACGGCCGGACTCCACTGACCCAGACGCTGGCGTGGGATCGGATTCGCCGCCTGCCCCGTCGGGCGATCGCCGTCATCACGCCGAGCGCCGACCCTGGGTGGGTGCGGCTGCTCCAGGCGGTGCGCGGCAAGCGCTCGACGCTCATCGTCTTCTACGTCGACCCGGCCAGCTTTGGCGGGCCAGACCAGAACCCAAGCTTCGACCTTGGGCAGGACGTCGACCTGTATGTCGTACGCCGCGGAGACGACTTCGCCCGACTTGTGAGGACCAGGGATGCGATCCGTATCTCCTAGCCACGAGCTCGGCCGGCCCGACGGATTCGACGCGGGCATCGCGCAGTCCGCGACGTGGGACCGCGCGCGCGAGTGGCTGGGCGGTGGCCGTTTCTGGTCCGCGGTCCTCGTCCTGCTCTTGACCCTGACGGTCGCCAGGTCGACCGCAACGGTCCACTGGGTGGAGGGGATCGACGTCATCACGCCGATCGCAATCGTCGCCGCGGTGCTCATGAGCATCCTGGCTCTGCTTCCCATCCGCGAACCGATCGGCCTTGGGATCGGCGCTCTGCTGGCCCCGGTGGCGGCCGTGATCGGCGCCTCGCCGCAGCTGCACCACAGTCACCCGTCCGATGCCATGGGCCCTCAGCTCATCGGCGTCTGGTGGAGCCGAGTGCAGGATGGCTCCGCCACCTCCGACCCAGCCTTCTACCTCGTCCTCATCTGCCTCTTGATGTGGGTCACCGGAGCCTGGCTCAGCTGGTGCGTGCTCCGCTGGCGCAAGCCCATGCTCGGCTTGATCCCGGGCGCAGCGGCATTTGCCACCAACATCCTGAACATTCCGAGCGACCAGAACGGATACGTGCTCGCGATGCTGGTATTGACGCTGGCGCTGCTGCTGTGGACCAACTACACGGGCTCGATTGCCAATGCAATGCGGGCCAGGGTCAAGCTCACGGGCGACGCGCGGTGGGACTTCTGGGAGAGCGGCCTCGTGGCGATGGCCGCGCTTATCGTCCTGGGCATCATGCTGCCCCCGCTGTCCACCGGCGACAAAACGCTCGACCTGGAGTCGGGAGTCTTCACGAGCTGGGCGCAGCTTCAGCAGCGCCTCAGCAATCCCGGCATTTTCCGGACCGGAGGCGGACACGGCGTGACCGGCTTCAGTGAGGACGTCAAGCTGAGCGGCTCTCTGCAGCGCACGCGCGACATCGTCTTCATCTACACGATGGTCGGCGACTACGCCGGTCCGAAGTACTTCAGGGGGGTGAACGCGACCCTCACGCTCGGAGGCGAGTGGCGTTATCCGACTACGAACGGCTACCAGCAGATCATCCCCAAAAACCAGTTCCCAGACTTCGCGGAGAACTACGAGAAGCTTGCGGGCGCCACGATCGATGTAACGATGCGCGCCCCTCCCATTGGGTTCGCGGACGTTCTCTTCTACCCCGGACAGCTCTACAAGATCGACCGCACCACGCTCGCGACGCAGGTGCCATTGATACCTGGCCCGCAGCCGGAAGGCCTCCAGTCGATCGACCGGCTCAGCACCATCCAGCCGCCCACGTCGGCCGGCAGATACGCCGTGACCGCGGACTTCTCGACTGCGACGCAGAGTGACCTCGAAAGCGCGAGCACCACGTATCCCGACTCACTCACCCAGTTCTCGACACTGCCTGTGAACGGCTATCGGAGCCCGGATGTGCTCAGCAGGATTCACGACCTCGCGGTTCAGATCGTGACCGCGGCGCACGCCACCAACCCGTATGACAAGGCGGCGGCCATCGAAGCCTACCTGCGGGATCCACACAACTTCACGTACACCCTGGACGCCAGGACTCCGGCCGGCCGGGATCCTATCGACTACTTCCTGTTCACCTCGAAGCGCGGATACTGCGAGTTCTTCGCCTCCGCCATGGGAGACATGCTGCGCTCGTTGGGAATCCCCTCTCGGCTGGTCAACGGGTTTGGGCCGGGCAATTTTGACGCCAACATCCAGGGCTGGGTCGTCCGCGGCGAGGACGCCCACACGTGGCCTGAGGTCTACTTCACTGGATACGGCTGGATTCCCTTCGAGCCGACAGCGGACGACCTCAACGTCTACTCGAGCATCCCTCGTGGCCAGACCGGCACCAACCCGTGCCTGCGCGACGCGCAGTGCGACCCGAGCTCCATCACGGCCGGAATCCCCGGCGTGGTGACGACTCCGAAGGGTGGTCGCCCCGAGGCGACCGACCCTAACGCTGGTGGCCCTGGGGGCGGGATCTCGGTGGCATCGATCAGCGGTGCGACGGTGACCAGGATCGCGGCCTTTCTCGTCGTGCTGCTGTTGCTCTTCCTGGTGGCCGCATCGCGCTACCTGCGGCCGCGAACCGTCATGTCGGTGTGGAAGCGGATGCTGGTGCTGGCCAGCCTCGCCGGGGCTGAACGCAGGGTCGGCGAGACTCCACTGGAGCTCGGCCGGCGGCTGCAGCGGACGTTCCCCGAAGCGGCCGAACCCATGGGCGCGCTGGCTGGAGGTTTCGTCGTG
This sequence comes from Chloroflexota bacterium, assembly GCA_005880795.1. GTDB lineage: Bacteria > Chloroflexota > Dormibacteria > Dormibacterales > Dormibacteraceae > 40CM-4-65-16. The sequence continues at coordinate 5,368 of VBGP01000029.1, forward strand.
TCCGCATATGCGCCACCCGACGTCGCGTCGACCGCTCGCTCGTCCGTTATGGAGGCTTGGGTAGCGCTGCGTCCGATGCTCCTGCGACGCATGTTCGGGCGGCTGAGGCCGAGCAGGATCTAGTCTTTTCCGCGTGGCCGCGGTCGCTGGGAAAACCTACCCGGCGGTACGGATTGAGATCGACCGCGAGCGTGTGGCGGACTTTGCCCGCGCGATCGGTGCCGACCCTTCAGACGGCGTGCCGCCGACATTCGCCGCCGTCTACGCCCTGGGCGCGACCGCCCCGCAGCTGTTCGGCGACGAGGACGCGGCGATCGATTTCGCGCGTCTCTTGCACGCGGAGCAGGAATTCGAGTGGCAGCGCCACCCTGGCGTCGGAGAGACTGTCACGTCAGTGGGGCGCGTCGCATCGGACACGAGCCGCCGCGGCATGCGTTTCGTGTCGCTGGAAATCGACACCACGGACGCCGCGGACGCACCGGTATGCCGCTCGCGCACGCTCTTTGTGATTCGCTCATGACAAAGCGCGACGTGACGTTCACGCGCGAGCAGATCGCTGCGTACGCGGCTGCGTCTGGCGATCAGAACCCCATCCACCTCGACGACGATTTCGCGCGCTCGGTCGGCCTGCCTGGCGTAATCGTGCACGGCATGCTGCAGATGGGCGTCCTGGCGACGGTTGCCTCCGAGGACGCAGGTGGCCCAGAACACCTGCGCCGACTGTTCGTCCGTTTCGCCGGCATGGTCGTGCCCGGTGACACGGTGACGTTCACAGCCGGCCGCGGCGCCAAAGGCAAGCTCGACCTGAGCGCCGTCAACCAGCGCGGCGAGCCTGTACTGACGAAAGCGTCAGCTGAATTTGCACCCTCTCCCCACAGGGGAGCAATCAGACGGCGCGCGCCGTCGCGCGTCCGAGACGCGCCTCGCGCGCAGGGAGAGGGGAGAGGGGCGTGAGCCTCGACTTCTCGCTTTCGCCGGAGCAAGAGGAGATCCGCGACCTCGCGCACCAGTTCGCCGAGAACGAGATCCGGCCCGTTGCGGCTCACTTCGACGAAACCGAAGAGTTCCCGTACGAGGTGGTCAAGAAGGCGCACCGGCTCGGCCTGAGCCCGGCCGCTTTCATCCCCGAGGAGTACGGAGGGCAGGGCCTCGACTTCCTCACCGAGCTGATCCTCAACGAGGAGCTGAGCTGGGGTTGTGCGGGCATCGCGGTCTGCATCCAGTCGATGGCGCTCGCCATGGCAGGCATTCGCGCCAGCGGCACCGAGGAGCAGAAGAAGCGCTGGCTGCCGAAGTTCACCGACCCCGACCGGCTGGTCCTCGGCGGGTTGGGATTGACCGAGCCCGACTCCGGCTCCGATGCCCTGGCGATGAAAACCCGCGCCAAGCGGGTCAGCGACGGCTATGTGCTCAGCGGGACAAAGCAGTTCTGCACCAACGGCGGCATCGCCGACTACCACGTGATCTACGCCAACACCGATCCCGCGAAGGGCCCGGCCGGAATCGCCTCGTTCCTGGTTCCGAAAGACACGCCAGGCCTGCGTATGGGACGCAAGGAGAAAAAGCTCGGCGTGCGCGCGAGCCACACGGCGCAGGTGATCCTCGAGGACTGCCACATTCCACTCGACCACCGCCTCGGTGGCGAGCCGGACGCCGATAACGCGGGACCTGGCGCGCTAGGCGCGCTGATGACGCTGGAAGCGACGCGACCCGGAGTCGCCGCGGGCGCGCTGGGCATCGCGCGAGCCGCTTATGAGTTCGCTCTCGAGTACGCGCAGGACCGCAAGCAGTTCGGCAAGCCGCTGTGGCAGCACGAGGCGGTGGGATTCAAGCTCGCCGACATGGCAATGCGGATCGACGCCGCGCGCCTGCTGATCTGGCGGGCCGGGTGGATGGCGAACCAGGGCCGGCCGTTCGACCGCGCCGAAGGCTCGATGGCGAAATGCTTCGCCGCGGACGTTGCAATGGACGTCACCACCGATGCGATCCAGGTCCTGGGTGGCTACGGCTACATCAAGGAGTACCCCGTCGAGAAGTGGTTTCGGGACGCGAAGATCTACCAGATCTGGGAGGGTACGGCGGAAATCCAGCGGCTTGTCATCTCGCGCGCCATCGCCGGCCAGCGCGCGACCATCAAGTTGGGGGCGTGAGGAATGTTTGATCTGACTGGAAGAGTCGCTATCGTCACAGGCGCGTCACGCGGCCTCGGCCGCCAGGACGCGCTGACCCTCGCCGGGATGGGCGCCGATGTTGTGATCACCGACGTGCTCGTCGAAGACGACCCCAATCTTCAGCAGACCGCCGAATCGCAGGGCAGCATGCTGGCGCAGGTCGCCGTGTCGCAGGGTTGGGTGCACTCGAACGCAACGGCCGAAGAGATCCGCAAGATGGGCCGCAAGTCGCTAGCGATCAAGATGGACGTCACCAACCGCGAACAGATCCGCGAAGTCTTCAAGAAGGTGAGGGAGGAGTTCGGAAAGATCGACATCCTGATCAACAACGCCGCCACCCTCGACCACGCGGCGCAGATCCCGAACCAGTCCTATGAGCTGTGGGACCGCGATGTGAAGGTGAATCTCACGGGCGCGTTCAACTGCACCAGGGAGGTGTGGCCGTACCTGGTTGAGAACAAATGGGGCCGGCTGATCTTCATGTCGTCAGTCGCGGGGACGCTCGGTGGTTTCGGCCAGGCCAGCTACTCCTCGACCAAGGCAGGGCTCATCGGCCTCGCGAGGACCGCCGCGCTCGAGGGGGGGAGGCACAACATCACAGCCAACGCGATCGCGCCGGGGATCATCGAGTCGGAGGCGGGCAAGGCCGCTGCGGCGAACAACCCGATGTACGAACGGTTCAAGTCGCGCACGGTGTTCAAGCGGTTTGGGCAGCCGGCGGACATCGCGAACACGATCGGGTTCCTGTGCACGGAGGAGGCCGGCTATATCACCGGCGCCGTGATCGAAGTCGCCGGCGGTATCCCGCTCTTCACCGCGTAGGCGATGGGCGAGCTGGTCGACGTCAAGCGCGACGGCGCGGTCGCCCGTGTCGTGATGCGCCGGAAGGGCAACAACGCGATCGCCGAAGACCTCATGACCGAGCTCGCCGCAGCATTCGACGAATTGGGTACCGATCCCTCGGCGCGCGCGATCGTGCTCGCCTCGGAATATGAGAAGTACTTCAGCGTCGGTGCCGACCTCACGTCCCTCGCGGGGATCGACCGCGAATCGCCGAACGCCGCGGATGAGATCGCGCTCTTCATGAGACGGATGAACCATCACTTCAACGCGATCGAGCGGTGCCCCAAGCCGGTGATCGCGGCGATCAACGGCCACGCGCTGGGGGGCGGCAGCGAGCTCACCCTTTGCTGCGACTTCAGGATCATGGTCGAGGACGGCCGGTCACGGATCGGCCAGACCGAATCCTCGCTGGGCATCATCCCTGGCGCCGGAGGCACGCAGCGGCTGCCGCGGCTCATCGGCAAGGCGCGGGCGACCCGGTTCCTGATCGAGTCGACGCGCCTGTCGGCCAAGGAAGCCGAGGCCGTTGGCTGGGTCGACCGCGCGGTGCCGCCCCAGGAGTTCTCGGCCGCCGTCGACGAGCTGGCAGGCAGGCTGGCGAAGGCCGCAACGCTCGCGATCGCCATGATCAAGGACGCCGTACGCCGCGGCTACGACCTTCGCCTCGACGAAGGGCTGGAGATCGAATCTCAGAACTTCGCCCGCACGGCCCTGAGCACGGACGCGGCGATAGGCATCATGTCTTTCCTCAGCAAGCAGGAACCCGAGTTCACCGGTTCGTGACCGACAATGTCGAAACCGTCCCACGCTGTTCGTCGTCGGTGTTGGAGGTTTGAAATGAAATACGTGATGTTGTTCGGAGGCACGATGGAAGGCATCGACCAGCTCGAGGGCGATGTCCGAGAGCAGGCGATGGCGGACTACCGGCGGTCCAACCAGTGGTTCGAGAAGTACACGAAGGCGGGCAAGGTGGTCGGTGGTGAAGAGCTTCAGGGACCCAGCACGGCTACCACCGTCTCGCGCCAGAACGGCAAAGTCATCGTGACCGATGGCCCTTTCATCGAGTCCAAAGAGGTGATCGGCGGATTTGCCCTCGTCGAGGTGAGCGATCTTGACGAGGCGCTGGCGATGGCGAAGGAATGGCCGGGCACGGTCGAGATCCGGCCGATCGTCGACCACTCCCAGGAGCGCGGCGGTTAGCCGGATCACCACCGACGCGGCGGTCGCGGCCGTCTTCCGTGAAGAGGCTGGACGTCTGACCGCCGCCTTGGTCCGAGTCCTCGGCAACTTCGACGTTGCCGAGGAGGTGGTTCAGGACAGCCTCGTCGCGGCGCTCGAGAAATGGCCCGAAAACGGGATCCCGGACAACCCGGGCGCGTGGCTGATGACCACCGCGCGGCGCCGCGCGATCGATATTCTGCGCCGGGACCGGCGCTACGCCGAGAAGGTCGCCCTGCTGGAGCGTTCGACCTTGCCAGGTGACCCTGCCGAGGCCGACGACCGGCTGCGCCTGATCTTCACGTGCTGCCACCCGGCCCTGCCGCAGGACGCGCAGGTCGCGCTGACCCTGCGCGCCGTGGCGGGCTTCACGACGGCGGAGATCGCCGCCGCCTTCCTGGTCGGCGAGACGACGATGGCCCAGCGCATCGTGCGCGCCAAGCGCAAGATCGTGGCCGCTCGCATCCCGTATCGCATACCGGAGGGGACCGAGCTCCCGTCACGCCTCGATGCAGTCCTTGCCGTGCTCTACCTGATGTTCAACGAGGGCTACCTGAGCCGAGGCAGTTTCGTCGCGGCGCGACGCGACCTGGCCGAGGACGCGCTCTGGTTGGCGAGTTTGCTCGACCGGCTGCTGCCGAATCAGGCCGAGGTACTGGGGCTGCGAGCGCTGATGCGACTGAATCTTGCCCGCGCGCGAGCTCGCTTCGACGCCGGCGGAGACATGGTGCTGCTACCCGACCAGGACCGCGCGTTGTGGGACGGCGCCGCGATCGGCGAGGGTATCGACCTGCTGCACCGCGCCGCCGCGCTCGACGCGCCTGGACAATATCAGCTGCAGGCTGCGATCGCGGCCGTTCATTCCGAGTCGCGTTCCTGGGCCGAGACCGATTGGCGGCAGATTGTTCTCCTCTACGACACGCTCATGAGATTCACCGATACCCCCGTGATCCGGCTCAACCGCGCCGTGGCGCTCAACCGGGTGGCTGGACCTGAGGTCGCACTCGGTGAGGTGAACGACCTGGCGATTGCGCTGGGCGGGTATCACCTGTTCCACGCGACGCGGGCCGAGCTGCTCGATGAGCTGGGGGAGAAGGCCCTGGCGCGCGAGGCGCGTCTGCAGGCGCTCGAGCTCTGTCAGAACCCGGCCGAGCGAGCGCTGCTAGAGCGAAAGCTGCGAGGCTGAGACTTCGGCGCCACGCCAGTGGCTGAGCAGCTCATGAGCGTGAGCGCGGGTGTAAATCAGCTCTGGCGGCACGAAGTGGTGAATGCCGGGATACCGCCGCACCCGGATGTCGATGAACAGTCCGGCAAGGACGCTCGCCTTGACCGACTCGACCTCGTGCGTCAGGTCGCCGTATCCCAGAAACACCGGGAAACTGGCGTCCGCAAGCCGGCCTCGGTCAAATCCGTACGCCTCGAAGGCGGCGATCAGGGCGGCGATGCCCGCCGGTCGCTTTTGCATCTCTGGCGAAACCGCCGCCGGTGGAGGCGGAACCTTGACGCCTGGCTTGACCTGCTCACGGACGAACGCCGCCATGAACTGGGATCCCTGCAGACCGCGCAGCTTTGCCTCCAGTACAGCAAACAGCTCCTGTTCGAGGTTCGTGCGCCGTCCTGGTATGGCGGCGGGCTCGAAAAGCGCGAGGGTGAGCAGGCGCTCCGGCCGGGTGCCCGCATAAGCCAGCGCGATGAATCCGCCGGCGGAATACCCGATCAGGTGGAAGCGGTCCAGGTTCTCCGAATCGGCGAATCGATCGATCGCCTTCAGCTCGTCTTCGATTGCGTAGTCGCTGCGCGGCGGCGACTCGCCGTATACCTCGAGGTCCTTCAGGTGAAGGTCAGCCGCGTCGCCAACCGCATCGATCAGAGGCGCGTATCTCTGCGCCGCTGGGGCAACGCTGCCCGGAATGCAGACGACTTGAGGTTTCATACAGGTGCTCGACGCCGGATGACTTCGAGGGCCTCGTCGACCTTTCTCGGATCGAGCCCAACCACCCGGATCACAAGTTCCTTGGTCTCGAAGTTCGGGTAGGAGCCGACCGATACGTCGGGAAACGTCTCTTCGAGCTCGCGCATCAGTGGATAGAAGCGGGCCTCGACGGCAAACGTGAAGCGCAGCTCCCGCACCGTCGCCGCCGACCCTGCCGTCAGGAACTCGGGCTCGATCTCCTCGGTGAAGATGCCCTTCATCTCCATCGGCACCCCGGGCAGCACGAAGATCCGCTTGCCGTTGGACTCATAGATCGCCCCGGGCGCCATTCCCCGGCGGTTTCTGAAGACGTGCGCCGGGTCGGCCGGAATACGGGACATGCGGAGGTTTCCCTCGGTCACCTCCGGCGATTCGAGCAGCCCCATCGAATGCATGCGCTGCACTCGCCGCTCTATCCGGGCCCGCGTCTCCTCCCAGATCACGAGGTCTTTGCCCAGCGCTTCGGCAAGCGCGTTGAAGGTGCGGTCGTCGGGGGTGGGGCCCAGGCCGCCGCTCACGAAGATGTCAGTGACTTCCGCGTCATCCAGCTCGCGATGCACCTGCTCGATGATCTCGGAGGGCCGGTCGCGGATCTGCGTCACCCGCTTGATCGGGTATCCGAGGAGGCGAAGGCGCTCCGCCATCCAGTGGGAGTTCGTGTCCAGCGTGAAGCCGCCGACCAGCTCGTCGCCGATGGCCACGATGCTGGAGGTTGGCACTGCGCAAGCTTAGTTCTGCACACGCCCCTCTCCCCACATCCCTGCGCGCAAGCGCGTCCAGGACGCGCGACAACGCGCGCCAGAAGATTGCTCCCCTGAGGGGAGAGGGTGCGCTTGCTACGCTCGAAACCTATGGAGCGGTTGCACGCGGTCGTTCACGGCGACGTGCAGGGAGTGGGCTACCGCTATTTCGTGCAGCGGAAAGCGCAGCAGCTTGGGCTGCAAGGCTGGGTCCGCAACAACGACGACGGGACCGTGGAGCTGGTCGCCGAAGGCAGCCGTGAGCAGCTCGAACAGTTGAAACGCGCCCTCGAGGAGGGTCCGAGGCTGGCCCGTGTCGACCGCGTCGAGACGCGCTGGTCGAACGCAGCCGGGGGCCTCAACTCGTTCGAGCTCGCCTGGTGAACCGCTAGCCGACCGATGGTGAATTTCCGGTTCGACTAACCTATCGAGCCGCGGCATTTTTCGCCGCTTCCGCGAAACGAGGAGGTAAATGGACCCCAACACAGCGTGGTTCGGCGTGGCCGGTGGACTCGCCGCCGTGGCCTTCGCCGTCGTCCTGATCTTTCTCGTCCTCGCCAAGCCGACCGGCAACGACCGGATGCGCGAGATTGCCGCCGCGATCCAGGAGGGCGCGGCCGCGTACCTGAACCGCCAGTACACGGTGATCGCGATCATCGGGGTCGTCATCGCGATCGTGATCGGCTTCTCAATCAACTGGAGCACTGCCGTCCTTTACGTAGTCGGCGCGGTGCTGTCTGCATCCGCGGGTTATGTCGGCATGAACATCGCCGTCCGGGCTAACCTCCGCACGGCCGAGGCCGCCCGCAGTGGTTTGAACAGCGCCCTTCAGGTGGCTTTTCGCGGCGGCGCGGTGACGGGTTTCATGGTCGTTGGACTCGGGCTGCTTGGCGTGTCCGCCGCGTACCTGGTGTTCAAGAACCCGGAGTCACTGGTCGGCCTTGCGTTCGGGGCCAGCCTGGTGTCCGTGTTCGCGCGGTTGGGCGGTGGGATCTACACCAAGGCCGCCGACGTGGGCGCCGACCTGGTGGGCAAGGTTGAGGCCGGCATCCCTGAGGACGATCCGCGCAATCCCGCCGTGATCGCGGACAACGTAGGCGACAACGTGGGCGACTGCGCCGGCATGGCGGCTGACCTGTTTGAGACCTACGCGGTGACGATGATCGCGGCGATGCTGCTCGGCTCCCTACTGTTCAAGGACCAGATCGGCTGGGTGATCTATCCGCTGCTTCTCGGCGCCGTGAGCGTGGTCGGGTCGATCGCCGGCACCTTCTTTGTCCGCATCTTCAATCCGCGATGGATCATGGGCGCGCTCTACTCCGGGCTGCTGGTCGCGGTGGTCATCGCCGTCGTCGGCTTCTACTTCGTCACGCAGTACATGAAGGGCAACGGTTTCCTCCCGGCCAACGCGTCCATCAGCGATCCCAACCGCCTCTTCTTCGCGGCACTGGTCGGCGTCATCGTCACGGTGCTGATCGTCGCCATCACAGAGTTCTTCACCGAGACCGCGTACTGGCCTGTGCACCTGATCGCGAAGGCCTCGGTCACGGGCCATGCGACCAACATCATCGCGGGCCAGGCCATCGGCATGATGGCTACTGCGTTGCCGGTCGTGGTGATCGCCACCGGCATTCTTCTGAGCTATGGCCTCGGTGGTCTGTACGGCATCGCGATCGCGGCGACCGCGATGCTTTCCATGACCGGGATCATCGTCGCGATCGACTCCTATGGTCCGATCACGGACAACGCCGGCGGCATCGCGGAGATGGCCAAGCTGCCCAAGGAAGTCCGTGAGATCACGGACCCGCTCGATGCGGTCGGCAACACGACCAAGGCCGTGACCAAGGGATACGCCATCGGTTCGGCGGGCCTGGCCGCACTGGTCCTGTTCGCCTCGTACACCCAGGAGCTCGCGAAGGCCGGCCATCCGACCAAGTTCGAGCTCGCGGATCCGCTCGTCATCGCCGGGTTGTTTCTCGGGGGCATCCTGCCCTTCCTGTTCGGCTCGCTCGCCATGCTCGCCGTAGGGCGCGCCGGCGGCCTGGTCGTGGAAGAGGTCCGGCGGCAGTTCCGAGACATCAAGGGCATCCTGGAAGGCACTGGCCGGCCGGAGTACGGAACCGCGGTGCGAATCGTGACCGCCGCGGCCCAGCGCGAGATGATCGTGCCGGGAGTCATCCCGGTGATCGCACCGCTCGCGGTCGGCTTCATCCTCGGCCCGCGAGCGCTGGGTGGGATGCTGCTGGGCGCCATTGTGACCGGGCTCTTCCTCGCCATTCAGATGACCAGCGGGGGCGCGGCCTGGGACAACGCCAAGAAGTACATCGAAGAGGGCCACCTGGGCGGCAAGGGGTCGGAAGCGCACAAGGCCGCGGTCACCGGGGACACGGTCGGAGACCCGAACAAGGACACGGCAGGGCCGGCGATCAACCCCATGATCAAGGTCGTCAACATCATCGCCATCCTCATCGCGGCGTCCGTCTCGACCAACTACTTAATCCACTAGTACACTCGTCCCTGGGGTGGACGACTACCAGAAGGAGATCGCCGACCTCGAAACACAGGTCGAGCAGCTGGTGGAGGCGGAAGGCGACGCCAAGACCATCGCCGAGTTCAGCATGCAGCTCGACATCCTGAAGGCAATCTACGCGCGGACCATGGACCTCTACACGCGTGGCCAGAAGGACGAGGGCCTTCGTTACGGACTTCGCATCCAGGGCTATGGCGATTGGACGATCGACAACGTCTATGCCTTTGTCTACGAGCGCGCGGTCGAGCTCGAGCCGAACGCCCACCATGCTTTCGTCGGCGGAATCAAGGCCGCCGACTTCGCGTTGATGCTCAACCCATAGGAGGGGGCACATGGAGACTCCGCTGACACCTCTCGAGTTCGCGCGACGCGCACGGAAGCTGTATGGCGATCGCGAAGGGGTGGTCGACGGCGACCTGCGGCTGACGTACGAGGAGTTCTTCACCCGGTGCGACCGCTGGTCCTCGGCGCTGCAGGCGATGGGGGTCAGGCAGGGAGATCGCGTTGCGTACATCGCGCCCAACACACACGAGCAGCTCGAGGCGTTTTACGCCGTGCCCCAGATCGGCGCGGTGCTGGTGCCGATCAACTACCGGTTGACGGCCGAGGACTTCGTGTATATCACCAACCACTCGGGCGCAGCGGTGCTGTGCGTGCATCCGGATTACGTGGCGGCGGTGGATGGCGTTCGCGACCAGCTGACCGCCGTGAAGCACTTTGTGGTTCTCGGTCAGTCGGGAGGCAAGCCCGGCTGGCGAGAGCACGACGAAGAGATCTCAAAGGCGGGGCCGTCCTTCAATCGCCCGGAGATCGACGAGAGCGACCTTCTTTCCCTCAACTACACCAGCGGCACCACCGCCAAGCCGAAGGGCGTGATGATCACCCATCGCAATGCATGGGCCAACGTCGTCGGCACGCTGGTGCATTTTCACCTCACGGTCGGCGACCGTTACTTGTGGACGCTGCCGATGTTCCACGCCAACGGTTGGACGTTCGTGTGGATCATCACCGCCGTCGGCGGAACACACGTCTGCCTGCCGAAAGTGGAGCCGCCTCGGGTGTTCGACCTCATCCGCAAGGAAAATATCGGCTGGCTCTGCGCGGCACCGACCGTGCTGATCGCCCTCGCCAACTCTCCCACCGACGTTCGCGGCGACGTGCCAAAAGGGGTGCATGTCATCACGGCAGGTGCGGCGCCGGCCGCCGCAACGATCGAGCGGTTGGAGGGCGAGCTCGGGTGGGAGGTGACCCAGGTCTACGGACTGACCGAGACAGCTCCCTTCATCACGATCTGCGAGCCCCGGCCTGAGCACAAGAACCTCGGCGCCGCCGAGCTGGCGACCATCAAGGCCCGCACCGGTGTCGAGCTGATCACGTCAGGCGAACTGCGGGTCGTCGACGAAGCTGGCAACGATGTGCCCGCCGACGGCAAGGCGCTGGGCGAGATCGTCGCGCGCGGCAATGTGATCATGAAGGGGTACTACGAAGATCCTGAGGCGACGAAGAAAGTCATGGGTGACGGGTGGTTCCATACCGGCGATGCGGCGGTTCTCCACCCGGATGGCTACGTCGAGATCCGCGACCGCATCAAGGACGTGATCATCAGCGGCGGCGAGAACATCTCCAGCCTCGAGGTGGAGGGGGTTCTGTTGCGCCACCCTGCTGTGCAGGAGGTCGCGATCGTCGGCCTGCCGCACGAAAAATGGGGCGAGGCGCCGTATGCCTACGTCGTCCTGAAGCCAGGGGCCACCGCCACCGATGCGGAGCTCATCGCCTTCGCGCGCGACCGCCTCGCGCATTTCAAGGCGCCGCATGGGGTGACCTTCGTGACCGAGCTGCCGAAGACCGCGACCGGAAAGATCCAGAAGTTCGTGCTCAGGAAGGGCGCAACCGCGGTCGTGCGCCAGTAGGTCAGGCCCAGACCTCCGTCTTCGCCCAAACGAGTCCGTCGCTTGTGACTCTTGCAGTCACGAGCGTGCCCGGCGCGAGCGACCGTTCATCGAAGAGCTTGATGGTCCGCGGCCGGAACCTGTAGTAGGGCAGGTCATTGGAGTCCGCGTCGAAGTCGCGAAATCGCCTGCCATAGGCATTCTTCGCCTGATCGCCGGCGGTGACCCCGGCCGTGCCGAACAGCTGGATGCCTCTGTCGGGCCTGCCCCACACCTGGTGCGAGTCGTAGATGGTCACCGCCGCCGACGGATTCCGGACCAGGTTGCGCGAATGGCGAGATTCCGGATCTGAGATCCAGATGACATCGAAGCGATCGTTCCACGCGAAGTACATGTGATTGATGTGTGCTCGGCCACCAGGGGACACGGTCGACAGCGAGCAGAGGGGAGAGGCGTTTACCAACCGGCGCGCCACGCGCTCGAGCGTCGCGGACGAAAACCGGCGCGATCTGCGCTCGACCGTCACCCCTCCAGTCTGCGACGAATTCCGCACGTCGGACGGCAGCGGTGCGCATCACCTGGCGCCGTTTGCGTTCCGTGCCAAGATTGGCGGCGGTGGATCTTCCCGACCGCTATAACGTTGGCGCGGACCTCATTGACCGCAACCTCCAGGCCGGCCGGGAGCGCAAGCTGGCTATCCACTCGGCCTCGGGCGATCTCACCTATGGCGACCTGGCCTCACTCACGTATGGCGCCGCACAGGCACTCCTGGACCTCGGCATCAGGCGCGAAGAGCGCGTCCTGATCGCCGGGTACGACTCCCCCGGCTGGGTCGCCTCCTTCCTGGGCGCGATCCAGATCGGGGCGGTCCCCGTGCCGGTGAACCCGCTCCTCCAGCGCAGCGAGGATTACGACCACTTCATCGAAGACTCGTTGGCCAGTGTCGTCGTCGTCGACGCTGCCAGCGAGGAGAAGCTCAACGGCGCAGCCGGCCGAGCGCCGCACCGGCCGAAGCTGCTGCGCGCCGACCAGCTCACCGTTGGCGATGCGGTGGCGCCGGCCGCAACTCGCAAGGACGACATGGCCTTCTGGCTCTACAGCTCCGGCTCGACCGGCAAGCCGAAGGCGGTCGTTCACCTGCAGCACGACATTCCCTACACCTGCCTCACGTACGCGGAACAGGTCCTCGGCATCACGGAGAGGGACATCACGTTCTCGACCACCGGTCTCTTCCACGCCTACGGGTTCGGCAACAACCTCACGTTTCCCTACTGGGTCGGTGCGTCGACCGTCCTCCACGCTGGCCGCCATACGCCCGCCACGGTCCTCGAGACGATCGAGAAACGAAGGCCCACGCTGTTCTTCAGCGCCCCCACGCTCTACAACGCGATCCTCAACTTCGATGGAGCGAAGACGCGCGACCTCAAATCGATCCGGCACTGCGTCGCCGCCGCGGAAGCGCTGCCGGCCGAGGTCTGGCGGCGCTGGAAGGATGCCTTCGGCCTGACGATCCTGGACGGCGTCGGCTCGACCGAGCTGCTCCACATCTACTGCTCCAATCGCCTCGATGACCTGCGGCCGGGCTCCAGCGGCAAGCCGGTACCCGGCTACGAGCTGAAGGTCCTCGACGAGCAAGCTCAGCCGGTGCCGAAAGGCGAAGCCGGCGATCTCTACGTCAAAGGAGACAGCGCGCTCGCGCTCTACTGGGCGCAGCACGAAAAGTCGAAGCGCTCGATTCTCGGCGAATGGTTTTTCACTGGTGATCGCTACCGGGTCGACGATGACGGCTTCTACTGGTACGAAGGCCGCTCCGACGACATGATCAAGGTCAGCGGCCTCTGGGTCTCGCCGATCGAGATCGAGTCCGCGCTGCTCGAGCACCCGGCTGTCACGGAGAGCGCCGTCGTGGGAATCAACGTGGACGGATTCACGAAGATCAAGGCGTTCGTCATCGCAAAACCGAGCGCCGCCGGAGGCGATTCACTGGTGACGGAGCTGCAGGACCACTGCAAGTCGCGGCTGCAGCGCTATCAATACCCCCACGTGATCGAGTTCGTGACCGAGCTGCCCAAGACGGTCACCGGCAAGATCCAGCGCTACAAATTGCGCGAGAGGGAAGCGACCCCTGCGTAGGCACATCGCCGTCCTGCCCTGCGACGGAGCGGGCAAAGAGGTCGTCCCCGAGGCGATCAAAGTGCTGCGCGCCGCGGGCGCAGACTTCGATTTCCAGGAGTACGAAGTCAACGCCGACCAGTACATGCGCACCGGTGAGCCCATCCCGGCGCCGGTCTGGAGCGACCTGCAGAAGGCCGACGCGATCCTGTTCGGCGCCGTCGGGGACCCGCGTGTCAATGACGCCGCCTATCTCGCGGGCGTGCTGCTGCGGCTCCGCTTCGAGCTCGACCTCTACGTCAACCTGCGCCCCGCCCGCCTGTACGACGACCGGCTGTCGCCGCTGCGCCGAGAGGACAGAAGGAAGGTCGACCTCCTGATCGTGCGGGAGAACACCGAGGGCCTCTACGTAGGCATGGGCGGGCGGTTCAAGAAAGGCACCGAGCAGGAGGTCGCAATCCAGGAGGACGTCAACACCTACGTAGGCGTGACGCGGATCATCGAGTACGCGTTCAAGACGGCCAAGCACGAGGTGGTGATGGTCGACAAGTCCAACGCCATGACTTACGCCGGTGCGTTATGGCAGCAGCAGTGGAAGGCCGTGGCTGCCCAACACGAGCAAGTCAAGACGCGTCATCTGTATGTGGACGCGGCGGCGATGCAGCTGGTGCGCGATCCGAGCCAGTTCGAGGTGATCGTCACGGGCAACCTCTTCGGCGACATCCTTTCCGACCTGACGGCCGAGCTCATCGGTGGGATGGGAATCGCCCCGTCTGGCAACATCAACCCGGAGACCGGACGCGGGCTGTTCGAGCCGGTGCACGGCACGGCGCCTGACATCGCCGGTCGAGGGGTCGTCAACCCGATTGGGGCGATTTTGAGCGCATCTATGATGGTGAGACACCTGGGTCATACCGATATGGCTAGCGCGATCGAGGGTGCGGTCGAATCGGCCATCCGCGCGGGGGACTGCACCCGCGATCTGGGCGGCGGCCTGTCGACCAGGGAAGTCGGCGATGCGGTGGCGAGAAGGCTCAAGGACTAGGAAGGGCTCTATGGGCATGACGATGACGGAGAAGATCCTGGCTCGTGGCGCCGGACGCGACAGCGTGCGGCCCGGAGACCTGGTTCTCGCCAAGGTCGACTTCGCGATGGGGCACGACCTGACCATCCCGCCGGCCGGAAAGATCATGCGCGAGCAGATGGGCGCCGAGAGGATCTGGGACCCGGAACGCGTGGCCGTGACGCAGGACCACTTCCAGCCCGCAAAAGACGCGGCGAGCGCGACCCTCGGCCGGCTTACGCGGGAGTTCTCGCAACAGATGGGCATCAAGTGGTACTTCGAGGTGGGGCAGGGAGGCATCTGCCATACGGTGCTTCCGGAGAACGGCCTGGTACTGCCGGGCGAGCTTGTCGTCGGCGCCGACTCACATTCCTGCACGTACGGAGCTCTCAACAACTTCGCGACCGGCATCGGCTCGACCGATCTCGCATGCGTGCTCGCGCTCGGCGAGCTCTGGTTCCGCGTCCCCGAGACGCTGAAGTTCGTCTACCACAACCGTTTGCGTGAATGGGTCGAGGCCAAGGACCTGATCCTCTACGTGATCGGGCAGATCGGCGTCGACGGCGCGCGCTCCAAGGCGATGGAGCACACGGGCGAGGCGCTCCGTCATATCGACATGGAAGCCCGCCTCACCATGACCAACATGGCCATCGAGGCGGGGGCCAAGAACGGGATCATGGAGTTCGACGAGGTCACCAAGGCATACCTCGACCCGCGTGCGAAGCGTGCCTATCAGCCCGTGACGTCCGATCCCGACGCCGACTACGAGAAGGTCTTCGAGTTCGACGCGGCGAAAGTGGAGCTCGGTGTCGCCAAACCGATGTCCCCGGACAACTACGCTCCTCTCTCCGAGGTCGCCGGCACGAGGCTCGATCAAGTCTTCATCGGCTCCTGCACCAACTCCCGCATCACCGACTTGAGGCGGGCGGCGGCGGTGCTCGAAGGGCACAAGGTCGCGCCGGGCGTCAGGCTCATCATCACTCCTTCATCGCACCAGGTCGCGATCCAGGCCGAGAAAGAAGGGTTGATCGGCACGTTTCTCGCGGCGGGTGCGGCGTGGACCACGGCGACTTGCGGCGCATGCCTCGGCGGGCACATGGGCGTGCTCGGTGAGGGAGAGGTCTGCCTCAGCACCACGAATCGAAACTTCCCCGGCCGCATGGGCCACCCGAAGGCAATGGTCTACCTCTCCAATCCGGCCGTGGCCGCGGCGAGCGCGGTCACGGGAGTCATCAGCCACCCGAGCGAAGTGCTGAAGCAAATGCCGGCCGAAATCAGGTGACTCTTCCCAAGGTACTTCGTGGCAGGGCGTGGAAGTTCGGCGACAACATCGACACCGACCAGATCATCCCCGCCAAGTACGCGATCTACTCGCTGGACGAGAAGGAGCTCGGCAAGCACGCCATGGAGGGCGTCCCGGGCCGCGAGACATGGGCCTCGCAGGTGGGCCAGGGCGACATCATGGTCGGAGGTTCGAATTTTGGCTGCGGCTCGTCGCGCGAGATCGCGCCGGTCGCCATCCGAGGAGCGGGCATATCGCTCGTCGTCGCCGACTCGTTCGCGCGCATCTTTTTCCGCAACGCGATCAACATGGGCTACCCCATCCTTCAGTCGCCGCAGGCTTCGGAGGCGATCGAGGATGGCGACGAGCTGGAGGTCGACCTCGAGCAGGGCATCATCCGCAACTTCACGAAGGGCGACGAATATAGGAGCGACTCCTTCCCGCCTTTCATGAACGAGCTGCTTCGCATGGGCGGGCTGGTGCCGTGGGTGCGCAAGCAGCTTGAGGAGCGGCGGCGGACGGCTGCGACACGTGGATGACTTTCAACCGGTAGAGCTACAAGAGCCGCTCGCTGAGCTGGCTCGCGATCCAAAGCGTTTCTCGCACGACCTGCAATTTCCGCCCGCGGACAAGATTCGCATCTACGACGACACGCTGCGCGACGGGGAGCAGATGCCTGGCGTCGCGATCACCCCTAAAGACAAGTACCAGCTCGCGCGCATGCTGTCCGACATCGGCGTCCACATCATGGACGTCGGCTTTCCTTCGGTCTCCGAAGGCGAGCGCGAAACGCTGCGCCTCGTGCTCGGGGGCCGCAAGCGAGGCGAGCTGCGCGAGGACCTCGAGGTGGTCTGCATGATGCGCTCCACCCGGGGTGACATCGACGCGACCATGCGCGTGATCGACCAGCTCGGCTACAAGCGGGACGAGGTCACCTACTTCATCTTCACCTCGGCCTCCGACCTACACGTCAAGTACAAGCTCGGCAAGACCCTCCTGCACCGCGATGGCATCCCCGAGTCGGAGTGGCTCGAGCTGCCGGTCTCCTACTACCGCGAGGCAAACCTGCGAATGATGTGCGAGGCGATTCGCTACGCGCGCGAGCAGGGTGCGACCTCGATCGAGTTCGGCGGCGAGGACGGAAGCCGCGCCGACGTCGACTACATCGGCGACATCCACCGCGAGGGCCTGAAGGCGGGCGGGACGCGGCCGTCGACGCCGGACACGGTCGGGTGCTACTCCCCTTTCGCGGTGCGCGAGTTCATCCCGGCGATCAAGGCCGCGGCGCCGGGCGCGCCGCTGGTGGTGCATTTCCACAACGACCTCGGGCTCGGCGCGTGGAACACGGTGATGGCGCTGGGGTCGGGCGCCGAGGTGTTCACGACCAGCGTCAATGGGATCGGCGAGCGGACAGGCAACGCGCCGATGCACCAGGTCGTGCTCCAGCTGCGCTACCTGTTCGGCATCGAGATCCCGCGCTTCAAGTACGACAAGCTGCGCACGCTGGCGCGCTACCTCGAGCGCGTGAGCGGCGTTCCGGTCCAGCCAACCGAGCCGGGGATCGGTCTCGATGTTTTCAGCCACGAGTCCGGCATCCACACCGCGGGCATGCTGATCCACCCCGCGATCTATCAGTTCATTCCGCCCGCCGACCTCGGCGCTGAGATCACCTATGTGTACGGCAAGCATTCCGGAGCGCTGGTGATCGAGCACGCGTTGAGGCAGGCGGGGATCCGGCCGGAGCCCGAGCTGGTGGCGAACGTACTTGCCGAGGTCAAGCGGATCCGCGAGGAACGGGCCGAGCGCAGCGACTTCTCAGAATTTCATCGCCAGTACTACGATCACCTCAACCGCATGGGACTGTCCGCGGACGAGGTAGTTGACATCGCGAAGGCGCTGACGGCCCCCAAGGGCCAATAAATGGCCACGACCACGCGGGCCGACACCCGTCGCAAAGAGGAATACCTGGACCTGCACCGCTGGATGTGCATGGCCAAGGCCCTGGACGACCGGATGCACATCCTGGTCAAGCAGGGACGCGCGCCGTTCGTAGGCTCGAGCCGCGGCCACGAGGGCGTCCAGGTCGCCTCCACGGCCGCCATCGGCCCGGACGATTGGCTTGTACCCCACTACCGCGGCCTGGCCAACTCGATCGTGCGCGGCCTGACGATGAAGGAGTGGATGCTGGCCGTGTTCGCCAAGGCCGGCGACCCGCTGTCTGGCGGAAGGAACATCCCGGGCGGCTGCTACAGCTACCGGAGGCTGAAGATCGCTTCTGTATCGCAGGTCGTGGCCAGCTGGATCCCCAAGGCCGCCGGCATCGCATACGCCGCGAAGCTCAAGGGTGAGGGCAGCGTGACGCTGTGCACGTTCGGCGATGGCGCCACAAGCCAGGGCGAGTTTCACGAAGGCGTCAACTTCGCGGCCGTGCACCGCCTTCCGGTCGTGTTTGTGTGCGAGAACAACAGCTATGCGATCTCGGTGCCCATCCGGCTCCAGATGGCGAATCCGAACATTGCCGACCGGGCCGCGGGCTACGGCATCCCGGGCGTGACGGTCGACGGGACGGACGTGCCGGCGTGCTACGCCGCCACTCGGGAGGCCGTCGCGCGCGCCCGCGCCGGCGAAGGGCCGACGTTGATCGACGCGAAGATCTGGCGCATCAACTCGCACACCTCGGAGGACAACCAGCTCAAGTACCGCACCAAGGAAGAGCTCGAAGAGGCGGCTCACCACGACCCGATCGTGCGATTCACGGGGTGGCTCGTGGAGCGTCGTTGGATCACGCCCGAAGGGGCGGCGGGGGTGCAGGCTGCCTGCGACCAGGACGCGTCGGCCGCCGCCGACTGGGCCGAGCAGCAACCTGATCCGCTACCTGAAGACGCCCTGAAACACGTCTTCGCGTGACCACCCCACGAAATCTCGCGATTTCGCGCGGACCCCGGTCAATCGCATTTGAACCTGGGTACAAGTTCAGATCCGCAAAGTAGACTGACGACGTTTTGGACACCGAGCCGTCCGCGCCTGACGAGTCGACCCAGCCGGAGAGCACCGCCGACGAGCCGGTCCAGGCGGTGCCGACCAGGGAGACCACGCCTGTGTGGGCACAGACCTCGCCCGCCGCACCCGCGCAGAAAAAGGGCGATCCTGACTGGTCCAAGACCGAGACGTCAGCCAACGGCGACAGCAAGAAGCAAGCCCCCGCCTGGGCCCGTACCGTGCCGACCTCACCCGGCGAGGAGACGGCGGAACCAACCCACGCCGAACCAGAGCCGGCCGAGACTGCCCCAGCTCAGGCGACCACCGAACCGATCACCGCCGAACCAGAGCCAGCCGAGGTTGCGGTGGCTGAGGCAACCGCCGAACCGATCGGCGCCGAACCAGAGCCGGCCGACGTTGCGGTGGCTGAGGCAACCTCCGAACCCGCCATCGCGGCAAGCAGTCCTCCCGCGAGCGAGCCACCTCTCGCGCGGCCGCTTACCGACCCCCCGAAGGCAATCGCCGCCGATGCGATGAAATCGACCTGGCCGCCGGCGTCTTCATCGGCCCCCGCGCCCCCGGAAGAGACCGACATCTGGCCCCCCGAACCGCCGACCGAGCCCGCGATGCCGGCCTGGCCGCCGCCATCCGAGCTCGACGAGCCCGCGATTCCGGCGCAGGCGATCCCGAGCTGGCCCGATTCGTTTGATCCGATGCCGGCCGCGCGGGCAACGCCGACCATGCCGCCCGCGCAGGCCGCGCCGACCATGCCGCTCGCCGCCGACGCCGCGATACCGCCGACCATCACGCCCGAGATCAAGCCGCTGCCTGCTGCGCAGGCTCCTCCGCCGCTCGCGCCTGCGATGACCGGGCCGGCTGCCCAACCGGCTCCAGAAAAGGTCATGCCAACGCCCAAACCAGTCGCGCCCGTGCCCAATCCTGTAGCCCCACCGCAGTCTGGACCGCCCGGCCGCCCGGCCTGGGCTCCTGGGCCGGTCGCCGAACCCATGCCTACCGGACCGCATGACCCGTCTGGAGCGCCGGTGCAGCTGCCGGCGTGGGCACCCCGTGTGCCGTTGGCCGGAGACACCGGCAAGCCGACGTGGTTCTCACCGAAAGAGGCGATTCCCCACGCGACGGCCCAGCCGATCGCACAATCCGCGCCGCCCCCGGCGCCGGCCGGGCCCGCTCCGCCCGTGGTCGGTGGGCAGCTACCGGTGGCGCCAATCCCGCCCGCGGCTGTCGCTCCGGTGCCTGGGCAACCCTCAACCAGCAAACCTACATGGGAGGTCGTGGAGCAGCAGCGCAAGTCGGCGCCGCATGCGAGGGTTGGCCCGACCGCCGAAGACCGCTCATACGCCGAGTGGTTCGCTTGGGCCAAGCGGGGAGGAGCTCCGGCGAGCGCGTGCCACGCCGCGGCCCAAGGAGCGTTCAAGGCGCTGTCCGGCGGCAAAGACGTCAACACTGCGGTGCAGTGGGCCACCGCCGCGATGAGCCGCCCTCCCGAACCCGTCTCCCAGGCGCGGCAGGCCTACTGCGCATGGTTCGCCCTCGCCAACATCGACCTGAACCTCGATCAGCACAAGGCGCACCTGTTTGCCGCGGGCGCGATCCAGGCGCTCGATAACGGCCAGGATGCATCGGCAGCCCACGCGGCCGGCCTCGCCGCGGCCGGAATCCGCTAGCGAAGCTCCCGCACGGCACGGCTTGCGATCGCGCCGGCGCCGCATGCAAGGATCATTCCGCCGGCGATCAGGAACAGCAGCGTCGGGTTCACGTCTGCGATCGCTCCTGACGCCCCGTACGCGATGGGCGTCAGGCCCATGGACGCCAGCATCACGATGGACATGACGCGCCCCTGCATTGCGGAGTCGGTTCGGCGCTGCAGCCAGCTCACCGCATACGTGTTGACGACGCCGGTGCTGACGCCGGAAACGCCCATCAACGACGCGGCGAGAACGAGCGAAGGAACAAGGCCGACCCCGACAATGCCGAACCCGAGCCACAAGCAAAGCGCCACGATCAGCAATCCAAAACGCTTAGGCGCGGACACAAAGCCCGCGCTCACGGCGCCCGCCGTTGCGCCGACCCCCCACGCGCCAAGCAGGACGCCGAGGCCGGTCGGGCCGGCGGCGAATCGACCGTGGGCAATGGTGGGAAGTCCCACGCCGAGGGCGCCATTGGCGGCGAAATCGACCACTGCGATGACGATCAACGTCACGCGGATGCCGACGTCGGCCCACGCATAGCGGAGGCCGGCGACGATCTGTCCGCCCAGACCGCCGTCGGGGTGCGCCTTCCCGCTCGCGGCGCGCGCGGCCGCCGGCAGCCAGAGGATGAACAGCGCACCAACCAGGAAGCAACCGGCATCCCCCGCGAAAGCCCAACCGATTCCGAAGACCGCGACGATGAGACCGCCAAGTACCGGGCCGAGGATGACTGAGGCTTGCGCGGTCACATTCAGGACCGCGTTCCCCGGCTCGAGCTCATGGTCGGCGACAACCCTGGGAAGGATCGAGGTGCGTGCCGGCCAGAAGAACGCATCGACGATGCCGAACACGACCGCGATTCCGTAGACCTCCGCCAACTGCACGCGGCCTGTGAGCACGAGGACGGCAAGAGGGGCAACGAAAATGGCGCGGAGGCTCATCGACCCGAGCATGGTCAGACGCGCCGACAGGCGGTCGGCGAGCGCACCACCCACCATCATGAGCACCGCCCGGGGGAGGGCCTGCACAAGCAGCACCGTGCCCAGTGCGAGGCTCGAGCCGGTCAGCTGAAGGACCAGCCAGGCGATCGCGATGTAGCTGAAGAAGTCGCCGAACAGGGAAAGAGTCGTGGCGATCCAGAGCTTGCGAAACGGGCCCGACGAAAACACCGTCCATGGGCGCGGCCGAAGTTTTGTATCGACCGAAGGCTGGACAAGCTCTTCCACGCTTTGCATCGCCTGGTGCCTTAGCGCATCGACCGGCGGGCTCCGCCGGTCGGGTCGACGCGGTCGGCGAGCCGCCGCAGAAATTTCATCATCAGCCCCGTCCGCGAGTGCGCCAGGTAGGCGATCGCTTGCGCCTCCTGCATCCGCTTCCGCTGCTCCGCGATGTGACGGGCGTAGTCTTCCGGGCCGGGTTCCATCGGGATCATCTCTCACGCCTCCCTGGTTGATTCGAGGCGCCGGAGCGCCTCATCGATGTCGATCTCTCCCCGAGCCACCTGCTCCATCAGCTCGAGCCTCGACGGCGAAGCTGGGGCCGGTGCACGCTCGATGCCGAGCTTGGTCAGCAGCACGTCGAACCGTGCGCGGGCAGTGGGGTAGCTCACCCCGAGATGCCGCTCGAGGTCCTTCATGTTTCCGCGCGAGGCCAGGAAGACCCGAAGCACTTCGCGGTCCTCGTCCGTGAGGACACAGAATTCACACGCGGCAAAGCCACCCGATAGCTCCGTCTCGCAGGCGGGGCAGGTGAGCCTGGTCACGGCAAGCCGGTGGCTGCAGACCGGGCAGTTGGTCGGAGGCCGGCGCGTTGGGACCTTGGCCACGCTATTCCACCGCCACGTGAACGGTGCCCATGGTGCAGTCGCAATCGAGTGTCCCGTCACCCGAGCCGAGGGTGAGCTCGGTGGCGCTTGTCGCGCCAACCCCGGTGATGGAAACTTCGCCCATCATCGCGCGGGCCTTGATGCGTACGCTCGACGTCTTTTCGAGAACGACCTGGACCTCGCCCATCTTGCACCGGATCGCGCTTGCACCGCCGTCGAGGCGGCCGGATGCGGTGACGTTGCCGGCGGTGACGTTCAGCTGAAGCGGACCTCGAAATTCGCTGATGCTGCAGTTGCCGGCCTGGACATCGCCCTTCACCGCGCCTTGCAGTCCTCGGATGCTGAGATTGCCGGCCTGGACCTTGGCCGACAGAGGAAGGGACGGGTTCATGCGAACGGTCAGCTCGCGGGCGAAATCGAAGCCGGGGATGAAAACCCGCCCTCGCGGCTGGCTGAAGGTAAAGCCGGCTTCGTCCGTAAGGGAGGTCTGTTCGATGACCATGGTGTCCCCCTCCTGACGGGCGGTGTGCGGACCGTCCGCCACGGCGCCCGTCACGCCGGGGTCACCAAGGATCTGCGTGTTGCCGAAGCGGCTGACGAGCCTGATCTGCTTGACCGAGCTTCCCGCCGGGCTGAGGACGGGCGGTTCGGGCGCCGGCGAAGGTGGATTCGACTCCAGGCCCTCCAGGCGGGCGGCTCCTTCCTCGGCCGAGATCGTCCCGGCGGCCACCTGGCTCAAGATTTCACGTCGTGGGTCGTTCATTGGATAAATTAGAAACCATGTCTTATCAATCTGTCAAGTCGGAGCGCAAAACTGATGCTGCCAAGCTTGAAGATAAGCTAGTCAGGCGGTGCGAAGGGAGGCAGGCGAGGGTGCTGGATGGGTCGTCGTCGCGGTCCTGTTCGCGGCGACCACGTGCGTCGAGAGCATGTCGTGGAACCAGCTCACTGCCTACACGCCGCTGTACCTTCGCGAGCTTCACGTCCCCGTCGCCCAGGTGCCCGGGTGGATCGCCGCCATCTCGAGTCTGGGGTGGGTCCTGGCCCTTCCCCTCGCGCCCTTCTGGGGCGTGCTCGCCGACCGCTACAGCCGAAAGCTGATCATCGTCCGGAGCGCAGCCATCGAAGCGGTGATCTTTGCCGGCTGGGCGCTCTCCACGACGCCGTGGATGGCGCTCGCCTTCAGATGCCTCAACGGCTTCATCCTCGGCAACACGGGCGTGATGCTGGCCATGCAGGCTTCGACCACGCCGAGGCAACGCCTCGCCCTGGCGGTCGGGATCGTCGGCGCTGGATCACCCGCCGGTCGCGCGGTGGGACCGATCCTCGGCGCCCTGCTGGTCCACCTGGTCGATGTGCGTGGAATGCTGCTGTTCGACGCTGCGCTCTCCGCGCTGATGACCGTGCTGCTCACGGTCATCGTGCGCGAGGGTGAGCACATCCGTCCCGCGGACGTGCGTGTGCTCAGCCTCCTGCGTGGCGCGATCTCGGAGATCATCAGCCGGCCCGTCGTGCTGCGCCTGTTTCTGGCAACCGCCGCGGCACAGGTCGGCCTGTGGACGATGCTGCCTTACGTACCCGTTTACATCGCGCGCCTTGCGCCCGGTGACACCGTGACCGCAGTCGGTGTCGTGCTCTCGGTCGTGGGGCTGGGCCAGGCCGTGGCCTCGGCGCTGTGGGGAATCGTCATTCCACGCCTCGGCCACGTGACCGTCCTGAGCGCGACCTCGGTCGGCTCTTGCGTGGCGCTCACGGTCGCCGGGCTGAGCCACTGGTTGCCCCTCTTCGCGATCGCGCTCCTCGCCAATGCCGTGTGCCTGGCGGCGATACTCACCACCGCTATGTCTGTCATGGCCGCGACGGTCAGCCCAGAGAGGCGTGGCGCGGTCCTGGGCCAGATCCTCTTTCCGTTTTATGTCGGCGGGGTCATAGGACCGCTGATCGGCGGGGTCGCATTTGCGGCCGGCCAGCTCGCGGTGTTCGGCATCGCCGCCGTGCTCAGCCTCAGTCCGCTGCTTGTGCTCTTCACCATGCGGCACGCGGCGGTCGAGGCACGGACCGCTTGACGACACGCGTCGGTGTCGTCGCGGACACGCACTGCCCAGAGTTCATGGACCGGCTTCCCGACAGGATCTTCGATGTGATGCGAGGCGTTCAAATGGTCGTGCACGCCGGCGACATCGACGGCGCGTCCACGCTCGCCGAGCTGGCCCGCATCGCTCCGGTCGAGGCAGTGCGCGGGGACCACGATCGCTCGCTCACAACGCTGCCGGCGACGCACGAGGTCGTGGTCGAGGGCCAACGCATCGTGGTGGTTCACGGCAACCGCGCACGCTGGATCGAGGAGCCGCAGACACTCCTGTGGACGCTGAGCCTCGGCTACTTCCGTCCGCACAGTGGGCTGGCGCGCAGCCTCCGGCGACGATTTCCCAACGCCGATGTGATCGTCTTCGGCCACACGCATCGGGCTCACATGCGCAGGGTCGACGGGGTTCTGCTCTTCAACCCTGGAGGGGTCCACCAGTGGAATGCGGCCTCGGTGAAGCGCCGGCTCAAGCAGAATCCCGGATGGTTCGAATGGTGCTGGCTGCAGGTCGCGCGTCACATGCAGCGGGTAGAGCCGCCCTCGGTCGGCATCCTGGAGATCGACCAGGACGGGATCGTGCCTCGAATTATTGAAATCTAGCGGGCTGTAGTGTCTAGCCTCATGTCCGCTGTGCTCTACCGGCCGGCCGAGCTTGACGACGCCGAGCTGGCGACGAACCTCATGAACTCCGCGTACTCGGGAATGGAGCACGACCCGATCATCACGCGGCTGCGCTGGGAGTGGGGCCGCACCGGTTACTCGATCGGCCGCTACATCGCGGAGCAGGATCGAAAACCAATCGCGTTTCTCGCCTGGACGCACGGACCGTGGGAGATGCTTCCCGAGCGTCACTGCGAGGTCGAGGTGTGGCTCGACCGCCAATCGATGGATCGGCGCTTGCTGTCGGAGCTCTGGACGTGGATCAGCGCGCGTGGCGTTGACGAGGACGCTGGCCTGCTGTTGGCCTACGCGGCCGAGGACGAGCCGGAGATGCTCGACGTCCTGGCCGAGCTCAATTACGAGCGAGCGCGCCTGGAGAAGGTCTGGGAACTCGACCTCGACGCGCACGGCCCGCGGCTGGTCGCGGGCGCCGCGGAAGCGCGCGAGACGATGGATGCGATTGGGATCAAATTGGTTCCTTTCGCCTCATGGGATGACCCGGACAAGGTGCACAAGCTGCACGAGCTGAATGTCATTACGGTTCAGGATGTGCCGCATTCGTTGCCGATCATCCCGGAGGCGTATGCGGACTTCGAAAAGCGGGTCAATGCTCCCGACCGGCCGCATGACAGGCTCTGGGTGGCCCTTCAAGGCAATGTCCCGGTCGGGATGTCGTATCTAAAGTTCCCACCGGTCCGCGGAACCGTATGGACCGGGTATACCTGCAGCCACCCGGACTTTCGCGGGCGCGGCATCGCGCGGGCGATCAAGCTCCAGAGCTTGGCCCAGGCGGTGCAGCTGGGTGTTCCGGTCGTCCGAACAGACAACGACTCCGAAAATGCCCCGATGCTTCACATCAACGAGAGGCTGGGTTACGTCCGGCGGCCGGGATTCGTCGAGCACCACAAGCGGGTAAGAGACAACGTGAATGCCTAAGACCAAGGACTACTACGAGGTGCTCGGCGTGCCGCGCGGGGCCACGCAGAAGGAGATCGCATCTGCCTTCCGCAAGCTTGCCCGCAAGCATCACCCTGACCTCAATGCGGGGGACAAGCAGGCCGAGGCACGCTTCAAGGAGCTCTCGGAGGCGCACGAGGTGCTGTCGGACTCGAAGAAGAGAAAGCTCTACGACGAGTTCGGCGAGAACTGGGCCAGCGCCGCGGCCGCCGGTGTCCAACCAGGCGCTGGGGGATTTCGCCCCGACGTGGGTCCCCGCGCGCAATACCGGACGGTCAGCCCAGAGGAGATGGAGGATCTCTTCGGCGAGGGCGGGGGTTTCGGCGACATCTTCGGGTCGATCTTCGGCAACTCGCGGGGGCGTGTGCGCCAGCAGCCAATCGATGTCGAGCTGCCGATCACAGTCAGCCTCGCCGAGCTCTTCACCGGCACCAGCCGGACGGTGGAGTTGCCCGGCGGCCGGCGCGTCGAGGTCAAGGTGCCGCCTGGCGTGAAGGAAGGCACGGTGCTTCGGGTGCCGGGTCTTCGGGCGACCGTCCAGGTTGCACCGGATCCGATCTTCACGCGCGAAGGCAAGGACCTGCGAGTGACGGTTCCGGTGCCGCTGCGCGTCGCGCTGAATGGGGGCGAGGTCGCCGCGCCGACGATCAAGGGCGGCCAGGTCAAGTTCAAGGTGGCGCCCGAGACGCAGAACGGCACCAAGATCAGGCTGCGCGGTCTGGGCCTGCCCGATCCGAAGGGGGGCCCGGTCGGCGACATGTACGCGGAGGTGCGCGTCCAGCTGCCCGTTCCGATGGACGAGGCGACGCGCAAGTGGTCGGCGGAGCAACCCAGCTGATCGGCCCGCTCCGTTCGCGCCGCCTGCTGCTTCCGCTCGTCTTCATCTCCGGCATGGCGTCCCTGGGTGTCGAGTTCGGCGCGTCTCGCCTGCTCGCGCCTTACTTCGGGACGAGCCTTTACGTGTGGGGCGTTCTGATCGGCCTGATCCTCGTCTACCTCTCAGCCGGTTACGTCATCGGCGGCCGCCTCGCCGACCGCCATCCGCGCGACGAGGTCCTGTACCAGATCACCGCGTGGGCCGGCCTGTGGATCGGCATCATCCCCCTTGTCAGCTACCCGATCCTGCTGATCTCGCAGCAGGGATTCAAAGAGGTCAGCGTCGGCCTTGTCCTCGGCACCCTACTCGCGGTGGTGGTGCTCTTCGCGGCGCCCGTGATCTTGCTCGGCTGCGTCAGCCCGTTTGCTATCCGCCTCTTGCTTCGCGACGTGGAGACTGGAGGCAACACGGCGGGTCGCGTTTACGCCCTTTCGACCGCGGGCAGCATCCTCGGCACCTTCCTGCCTGTGTTCTGGTTCATCCCGACCTACGGCACGCGCCCGACGCTCGAGGGATTCGGCCTGGTGCTGGTCGGCGTCTCCATCGCGGGACTCTGGCCGCGACGGCGCCTCTACGCGTCGTTCGCCGCGGCGGTGATCCTCGCCTGGATCTTTCTGCCCTCAGGGATCAAGCCGCCGCAGGTGGGCCAGCTGCTGTACGAGAAGGAATCGGCCTACGGATACATCCAGGTCGTGCGCGATGGCTCGAAGACCGAGCTGATCCTCAACGAAGGCGAAGCCATCCACTCGATCTACGACCCCAGCTCGCTGCTCACCGGCGGGCCATGGGATTACATGCTGGTGGCCGATTCGTTTCGTCCAGCACAACCCTCAGAGCCGGTGCCGAAGGACGTTGCGATCCTGGGTCTCGCCGGTGGAACCGCGGCCCGGCAGTACACGGCCGCCTACGGCCCCGGCGTCCAGATCACAGGCGTGGAGATCGACCCTGAGATCGTCTCCGTCGCGCACCGCTACTTCCATCTCGACGAGCCCAACGTCCATCCGGTGGTCTCAGATGCGCGCTACTGGCTCAACACGCAGGCCTCTCAGTACGACGTGATCATCATGGATGCCTACCGCCAGCCCTACATCCCGTTTCATCTGACGACGCGCGAGTTCTTCACCGAGGTGCACGATCACCTGCGCCCGGGAGGCGTGGCCGTGGTCAATGCGGGCCGCACCGCGACTGACTATAGGTTGGTCGACGCCATCGCGAGCACGATGGCCGCGGTCTATCCCAGCGTCTTCCTGGTCGACGTTCCAGCGTTCAGCAACACGCTGGTGTACGGGAGCACTGTGCCCATCACCATCGCGGATGTCGAGCACAACCTTGGGCTGGTCAACGAGCCCGTCGCCCGGGACGTCGCACGGAGCGTGGTCAACGACGGGAGGCTACGCGTTTCGCCGTATCACGACCAGGTCTTCACGGATGACCTGGCACCGGTCGAGCGATTGATCGACGAGATCATCTTCAACTACGCCACGGGTAAGTAATCAGTGCGGCGGCTGCCCTGGCGTGACCCACACTGACCACGTCTCGAGGGTCCGGAACCCGAGGCTTTCGTAGATCCTGAGGCCCGCCGGCGAGGATTGCAGGTACGCGAACGTCGCGCCTGCGTCGAAGCCGTCCAGCACGGCGCGAGCCGTGATCGCGGTGCCATAGCCGCGCCCGCGATAGGCGGCGGGAGTGGCGACGTTGAAGATTCCGACGTGGTCTCCGGCTGTGCTGCTGAAGGCCGTGACAACGTCCCGTCCGTCGACCCTGCCAACGTACGCATGGTTGCCCGTCTGCGCAAGTACGGGCCGTGGGATGAGCTGCTCGAACATTTCAAGCGGAGCCTCGAAACCGTCCGCGGCAATCGCTGCGTGAATTCCCCCTTCGTCTGGATCGAGGACGCGAATCGCGAGGTTGGCATGGTGCGACGCCTGGCGGATCCTGTCGCTCGGCAGCAGCACCGCCATGAGCGGAAGGGGGTCGTCCTTGACCATGCCTCGCTGTTTCGCCAGGCGGACCAGCTCACTCCGACAACCGGGTCGCATGAGGATGGAGTGGGGAAGGTTGTGTCGGGCCACGACGTCGAGGAGATCACCGACGTCGGCCGCAGTCGCGGTGGGGCGAACAGTCAGCACTCCGTTCAAGGTCGGGATCGGAACACCGGTGATCATCAGGGACGCGTCGCCGGCGGTCCTGGTCGACGCCCCCGCACCGAGCCCCCGTACCAGCCTGACGCCGTCGTCAACCAGCGCCGATGTGACCCGGTCTGCCGTTAGCGTCCGCGTCGTCCCCGCTCGAGCCACCTTCGGCGGACAGTCTAAGCGCGGTCTAGCTCGGCTGGTGGAGCGCTCCGGTGACCTGTTCGCCGGCCAGGGACTGGTCGGACTGCAGGCACAGCAGGCGGACTCGCCCGGTCGCCACAACTCGTTCGCCTTCGTCCACCACGATGGCCTGCCAGACCTGCGTCTGGCGCCCGCGCGTCACCGGAGTCGCGACCGCGCGCAGCTTTGCACCGGCCCGCACAGCGCGGATGAAGCTCGTGTTGTTCTCGAGGCCCACGACATGCTGGCCGCGCTCGCGGGCGGCCAGATACGCGCCGATCGAGGCGATGGTCTCGATGACGCCGCAGTGCACGCCGCCGTGGACGATGCCATAGGCCTGGAGGTGCTGCGGCCCGACGGTCAGCTCGGCGCGCACCTCGTCCTTGGTGGCGTGAGTTATTTGCATGCCCATCGCTTCCGGCCAGCCCTCACGCCTTTCGTTCATCTGGGTCGCGAAGTCCTGGCTCACGAATGCAAATCCTAGTGAGAGAAAAAAAGTGAGGGCCGGAACAACCCCGGCCCTCACGTCGTCTACGTTCGCAGTGCTACCGCCTCCGACTCCAGGAGCCGGTTTCGGATCTAGGAAGCCCTAGAGGTTAGAAGCTGCCTTCCTCCCGAGCTCCCGGCTGGCAAACGAGGCGGCTGGCACCACGACTCGGTTTATCCAAGCTTCGCCTCACCTCCTTGCCCTCGGTCGATGCCCCGCAGATATGTCGCCGTGTGCGGCGCGACCGAGGCGACGCCATCGCAGATCGATGCGGCACGCGAGGTGGGCAGGCTGCTTGCAAAGTCGGGCGCGGTCGTCATCAATGGCGGCTACGGCGGCGTTTCCGCGGCGGCGAGCGAGGGCGCGGCCGGCGAAGGAGGCACAGTGGTCGGCCTCCTGTCGGAGGGCGACCGCGATGGAGCCAACCCTCACCTGACGGTTTCGCTGCCGACCGGGTTGGGACAAGGACGCAACCTGCTGATCGTCACCGCCGCGGAAAGCGTGATCGCCATCGGCGGGGGATGGGGCACGCTGAGTGAGATCGCGCTGGCGCGAAGGCTCGGCCGGTCCGTCTACGCCCTCGACACGTGGGACGTGCAGGGACTGGAAGTCGTGGCGACGCCGGCAGAGGCGGTGAGGCGTGCGCTTGGCGACTGAACGGCGGCTCAAGAAGCGTGTCGTGAAGAAACCTGATGGCCGGTACCTGATCTATTTCGAGAAGGTTGCTTGAGCGAGCTCCGCTGGAATCCGCTGCTCGAAGAATGGGTCACCGTCGCGCCGCTGCGGCAGGACCGCACGTATCATCCGCCCGCCGAACACTGCCCCCTGTGCCCGACACGGCCAGGCCAGGCCGAGACGGAGATTCCCGAACCCGATTACTACATCGCTGTTTTCGAGAACAGGTTTCCCTCCTACACCGGAGAACAGGGTCGCTGCGAGGTCGTTTGCTACACGCCCGACCACGACTCGTCGCTGGGCGCGCAGAGCGTGGACCACATCCGCGACCTCATCGAGGTTTGGCGCGACCGCACCAGTGAGTTGAGCCGCCTGCCCAATGTGAAGTACGTCTACGTGTTCGAAAATCGCGGGGAAGAGATCGGGGTCACGCTGAGCCATCCGCACGGGCAGATCTACGCCTATCCGTTCGTCCCACCTGTGCTGCAGCGGGAGCTCGCGGCTGAGGCGCGGCACATGCGTAAGACCGGTCGCTGTCTTTACTGCGACGTCATCGAGGGCGAGAAGAACGGAGTACGGACCGTGCTGCGCGACGACAGGTGGATCGCGTTTGTGCCGGCATTCGCGCGGTGGCCCTACGAGGTTCACCTCGCGCCGACCAATCACCGCGGCGGACTCGCTGACCTCGACGCGGACGACGACCAGTCCTTTGCGACGAGCCTGAAGGCGCTGCTCCAGAAGTACGACCGACTTTTCGAACGTCCGCTTCCTTATGTGATGGCGATGCACCAGCGACCGCCCGGAGGCGGTGCCCGCCACCACCACTTCCACGTCGAGTTCTACCCGCCGAACCGCACGCGTGACAAGCTCAAGTACCTCGCCGGCTCCGAGCTTGGAGCCGGCGCGTTCATCCTCGACGCGCGAGCCGAGGACACCGCCGCGGAGCTTCGTGCCCTCTAACACCGCATGGCATGGGCGCGCGCCAGGCCGGGTGAACCTCATCGGCGAGCATGTCGACTACCTCGGCGGCGTCGTGCTGCCCGCAGCCGTGGACCGCTTCACTGAGGTGAGCGGACGGCCCGCCGATGACTGGTCGATAGAGAGCGACGTCCAGGGGGGCCTCGACTACGTGCAGGCCATCGGTGACGAGCTAGGTGCAAGTCCGCAGGCCGTGCATGTCATGTCACAGGTTCCGCCCAACGCCGGCATCAGCTCCTCGGCAGCATTGCTGGTCGCTGTTGCGGCAGGCTTGAAGCCGAGCATGGATGGCAAGCAAGCCGCGCTCGCGTGCCAGCGCGCGGAGCAGAAAGCGACCGGCGTTCAGGTCGGAGTGATGGACCAGTTCGCTTCTGCACTCGGACGCCGCGGCGACGCGCTGCTCCTCGATTGCGCGACCCTGGAGTACGAGTTGGTCCCATTTCCTGATGAGGTTGCGATTGCGGTGATCGATTCAGGCGAGCACCGGTCGCTTGCGGACACTCCATACAATCAGCGGCGTCGCGAGGCGGAGGCAGGTGATCCGAAACGGCTGCGACACGTGCATTCGGAAATCGCCAGAGTCCACGCGTTTGTCGCGGCGCTGCGCGCGAAGGATTTCACGCGCATGGGCCGGCTGCTGAGGGAATCGCACCAGAGCCTCCGCAACGACTTCGAGGTCTCAACACCGACGGTAGACGCGCTCGTTGAGCGGGCGGCCTCGATCGACGGCTGCTACGGCGCGCGCATCATGGGCGCGGGCTTCGGCGGCAGCCTGCTCGCGCTGGTCGATCGGCGCAAGTCAGAAAGATTTGTCGACTCGATGGGCAGGCCAGTCCTGCTTTGCTCGACCGCGGACGGCGCCTTCCGCAATGCGCACGTAGGGCGCATTTCTCAATGATGGCGACATGAGCGATTCGCTCTTCATGCCTCTGACCCAGCGCGTGAGCGCGCGCGAGCTGACCGGTTGGGAGGCCGTGTGGATGCCACTCGGCGAAGGTGAAGCGGAGCGGATGACGATCGGACGTGGCACCGGATGGAAACCGATCGAGGTGCCGCGGCAGCTGGCGGGTCGGGAGGGCCGCCAGTCGATCTGGTATCGCACCGAGTTCCCACGTCCGGACCACGCCGGGCGCGTCGTGCTCCGCATCGGCGGCGCGTTCCTGGCGACCAACGTCTGGTTGAACGGCCGGCTCCTCGGCTCGCACTACGGCTACTTCGCGCCGTTTGGCTTTGACCTCACGCCATACCTCAAACCGGAAAACCTGCTCGTGATCTGCTGCGAGGCGCCGGTTGAGCCGCAGCCCGAGAAGAAGCGCCACATCATGGGGCTCTTCAACGACGGCGACCTCAAGCCGTATCCGGCTTCCGCCTATTCGAGCCTTCCCGAGCCGCACGCGATAGAAGTCCCGCTCGGCTTGTGGCAGCCGGTGCAGCTCGAGTACGTCGGGTCGATCGCGATCGACTGGCTGCGGCTCAAGCCCACCTTCGAAGGCACCGACGGCCGGCTCGAGGTGGAGGCCCGCCTGCGCAACCTGGACGGCCGGCAGATGGACGGCGAGGTCGAGCTCTCGGTGCCGTCGCCTGGCCGCGAGCCGTTGCGGCTGCGCCGCGAGGTGCGACTGGGCGGAGGGATGGAGCAGACCGTGACGATGCGGCTTGCGCTCCCGGGCGCCAAGCGGTGGCAGCCGTGGCGCCTGGGCGAGCAGCCTCTGTATCACGCCGAGATCGTCGCCCGGTCGGAGGGCGGCGAATCATCGCGCATCGACGACGTCTTCGCGTTTCGCGAGCTGAGCTGGGACATCGGCCCGCGACGGTGGAGCTTTGCCGTCAACGGACGGCCCATCTTCTTGCGCGGTGCGTGCTACGCGCCGGCATATCGCCTCGACGAGCTGAATGCACGCACCTTTGCGGCCGATCTCGCGACCGCAAGAAAGGCCAACGTCGACGCGCTGCGCGTCGTCGCCAACGTGCTGCCCACAGACTTCTACCGGCAGGCTGACGAGGCCGGCATGCTGGTGTTTCAGGATCTACCGCTCACGGGCACGTACGTCTATCACGGCCGAACAGATGAGACGCGCTTCTTTGAAACTGCGGCGCGAGAACAGCAGGCCCAGATGGTCACGCTGCTGCACAACCACCCGTCCGTGGTGATGTGGATTGCGCATGACGACCCGCCGTGGCTCGCCACCAACTTCGACCTTGGCGACGTGCACGCGGTCAGGCAGAACCACTCCATCGACCAGGACCTGAAATCAAACTTCGAGCGGCTCGATCCGAGCAGGCCATCGATCGCCGCGTCGGGCGACGTCGATCTTCACCTCGGGCTCGGCTGGTCGGACGGTCCGTGGCGCGACATCGCGCTTGTCGAGCCGTTGATGGTGACCGCCTTCGGCGCGCAATCGCTGCCCGCCGCCAGCTCACCGGCGTGGGACGGGATCGAGAAACGATGGCCGGTCGCGGATGACGAGCCAGCCTGGCGGTACGCCGGATTTCAGCCGATCAACTGGGCTGAGCGGGGTGTGGGTCTTCCCTCATCGCACCAGGCGCTCGAGGAATATGTCGCACTCTCGCAGTCCTATCAGGCCGACCTCATCAAATACGCGGCCGAGCACCTGCGCACGCGGAAATTCGAATCGTGCTGGGGCGCCTTTGCGTATCACCTGGTGGATCCGCACAAAGGCATCGGGTTCGGGTTGCTCGACGGGGCGCGCGTTCCAAAGCTCGCGCTCGAGGCGCTGACCGAAGCGTTCAAGGCGACGCGCGTGATACTCGAGCCTCTCGCGTTCGAGCCTGCGCGCCCGTTTGGCTTCCTGCAGAATCCGCGCGTCCCATTCGCCGCCAGGCTCGTGATCGTCAACGACGACCCTGTGGTGATGGGTCGAGGGACAGTCCGCTGGTCGGTCACGAGGGAGAAGGCGGCCGGCGCGCGCGGCCTGGACCGTGTGCGCGACGCCGTCCAGAAAAAGTCCTACTCCGGAACGGTCGAGGTCGAGGTCCCGACCGCATTCGAGCCGGCGGTGAGCGCGACGACCCTCAGCCTTCCCCTCGCGGCCGAGGGCGAGTACCGCCTCGAGGCAGCGCTGACCGTATCCGGGCAGGTCATCGACCGAGCCGAGCTTGCCTTCAACGTCACATCGACCCTGCCAGCGATCCAGCCGCGGCCCGAGATACCCCATTACCTGGCCGAGCGCCTGGCTGACCTGGGCAGCCTGCGACCAGAGGCGCGAGGCCTCAGCTTCGCCCTCGAGAATCGAACTCGGCCCGCGGTGCTGGTTGGAGTGACCGGCTTGCGGCTCGATGGCGTGATCGTCACTGGTCACCAGATGCAGCTCGAAACCAACGCCGGACTTGCGCCTTTGCCCAAGCGCCTGGACCTGCCGCTGGGCAGGCGCCTGGTGCTTCACGTGGTGACCGGTGAGCCGATCGGCGCGGGTGCCCATTCGCTCGAGGCGGACATCACCGTGCCTGGTATCGCGTCGGGCCGATTGGTCATCGAGAACGGCTCCAACTCGCGTGGCGCGGGCTGACCTCAGTGGCATACTTCTGCACTACGCATTCGGCACCTGACGAACTGAACCATGGCCGTCTAGGCGAGAAGGGAGGCTCCCCACCGCATGTCAGATGAATATCGCCTGATCCTCGACATCATCCTGGCGGTATTCGCCATCTTCGCCGCGGTCTTCTACCTGAGAACTCGGCGCCGTCGCAAGAAGAAGGCAGCGCCGCCCGTTCGGCCCCCGGCTCCGGCGAACCAGACCGCAGGCGTCGCCGCGACGTGGGCTCCGCCGACTCCGGCGCGTCCTGCCATCGCTCCGACGGTGGTCGCTCCCCCATCGGCTGGATGGGGCTCGCCTGCGTCGCCCGCGGTCGCGTCGCCTCCAGCTTCGGCGGCACCGTCGTGGGGCGCACCTTCAGCGCCCGCCCCGGCATGGGGTGGACCCCCGGCGGGTCCGGCTCCGGCTCCGCCTCCCGCCGCGTCTCCGACCTGGGGCGCGCCGCCTGCCCAGTCGACCCCTAACGCCGCCCCGACCTGGGGCTCACCGGCGCCTGCTTCACCGCCCGCGTCCGCTCCAGCCCCCTCCTGGGGCGCGCCTGCAGCCTCACCCGCACCGCCTGGGCCGGCGCCCTCTGCTCCGCCTGCTCCCTCTTGGGGTGCGCCCCCGCCGCCGGAACCCTCCGCCGCGCCGGCGGTGCCTTCGGCACCGTCGTGGAATCCGCCCGCCCCCGCCGGCCCGGCCCCCGCTGCCACAAACAACGACTGGGGCGCGCCGCCTGCCGCATCGACGTCATCGCCGCCCACGGTTGCCCCTTCGTGGGACATTCCCGCGCCTCAGTCTCAATCAGGGCCGCCCGCTCCAGCGTGGAACGAGCCGGCCGCACCGGCCTGGGACATCCCCCGGACACAGGAGCCCGCGGCGCCGCCCGCCCCGTCGTGGGGTGCGCCCGCCGCCGCTCCGGCGTGGGGCGCGCCCGCCGCTGCGCCTCCCGCCTCGCCCGAGCCGGCGAAGCCGATGGAGGCTGTGCCTCCACCCTGGAACGCTCCGGCGCCCGCGTGGTCGGCCGCCGCACCCCCGGCTCCGCCTGCCGCTCCTGCCTCCACCGACGCCGACCTGGCGGCCGGGGCCCAGGCGCAGCAATCGCCTGTTGAGGCTCCCCCCGTCGAACCCGAGGTGGCCAAGCCGGCCCCTGCACCCTGGTCCGCCCCCTCGTCTGGGATGGACGTGGCCGCGACGATGGTCGCCCCTCCGCCCTCCGGTGGAGGTGGTGCTGAGCGCGAGCCGACGACGCTGATGCCGGCCTGGCAGCCGCCGCCCGCGGCTCCCCCCGCCATGCCCGACACGATGGCGATGCCCACGCGGCCCCCGACAGCTGCCGGAACCGGACCGCAAGCCGAGCTGACGATCGAAAACGGGCCCGACGCCGGGCACAGCCACCGCGCGGGCGACCACGCGCTGCGCATGGGACGTTCGCCCGACAACGACGTGATCCTCCGTGACCCCGCGACCAGTGGGCACCATGCGCGGCTCGAGCGGCGCGGCGACCAGTTCTGGGTCGTCGACCTGGGCAGCACAAACGGCACGTTCGTCAACGGCGAATCCGTCCAGGAGAAGCAGCTGAACCACGGGGACCGGCTCACGGTCGGCCAGAACTCGGTCCACTTCTCGGTTCTCGGAGCCTAGTGACGGTCCGGCTCGTTAACTAGCACGATGCGTCTACGTATCGCGTGGGCCACAGATCCAGGTCTCGAGAGAGAGGAAAACGAGGATTCGGTTGCGGTGTGGCGGCACAAGGCCGGGCTGGACACGCTCATCGTCGTGTGCGACGGCATGGGCGGGCACGCAGCGGGTCAGCACGCGAGCTCCATTGCGGTCAAGACCGTGACCACCGTGCTTGCGGAGGACGGTCAGGAAGGTCCCGACGTCGAGCGCCTGAAGCGCGCCTGCAAGGACGCCAACACGGCGGTCTTCACCGCTGCGCGCGACAACCCCGACTGGAGCGGCATGGGGAGCACGATGGTGATCGCCGCGATTCGCTCCGGCGAGATCGCGGTGCTCAACGTTGGCGACAGCCCGGCCTACCTGTTTCGCAATGGACTGCCGAAGCTGATCTCGCAAGACCACTCGTGGCCCGCCGAACAGGTTCGGCTTGGGTTGATCAAGCCCGAGGAGGCGGCGAACCATCCGCTCAAGCACCGCCTGACGCGCGCCGTCGGCGTGTGGGAGCAGATCCAGCCCTTCACCGACAAGTTGAAGCTCGAAGAGGGCGACGCGATCGTGCTGTGCAGCGACGGAGTCGAGACGGCGGGCGTGGGTGTCGAGGAGATGGGGCACCTGCTGCTGCGAGACGGTAACCTCGACCGAGGCGCCGAGCGGGTGATCGAGCGATGCCGTGAGCTAGGTGCGCCGGACAACATCACCCTCGCAGTGGCCAGGGTGGAAGTAGATGTCACGAAGACCGCAGTTCTACCGAAACTAAAAATCTGATGAGCGCGCTGGAGGCTCGGGCCTCCCCATCGGCGCTGCGCGCCACTTCCCCGCTAGCGGGGAAGAGACTTTTTCTAATAGGCGCGCGCTAGCAATTCGGAGACGTGCAGGACCTTCATAGCTGAGCCGCGTTTGCGCAGCCCTGCCTCGAGCTGCATCTGGCATCCCGGGTTGGCCACCGCCACGACGTCGGCCCGCGTTGCCGCCAGGTCGTCGAGCTTTTCCTGCAGGATGCGATTCGACATGTCCGGCTCGAGCGTGCTGTACAGACCCGCGGCGCCGCAGCAGATGTCGGCGTGCCGCATCTCGACCCAGTCCACGCCGGGTATCGCTCGGATGAGGTCGCGCGGCTGCTTCTTGATGCGCTGCGCGTGCGCGAGGTGGCACGCGTCCTGGTAGGTGACTCGCATCTTCACGTCACGTTTGGGTTCGGGCAACCCGGCTTCGGCCAGCCACTCGCTGAGGTCCTTCACGCGGTTTTTCAGCGCGGGGTAGAAGTCTTTGAGATGAGCGCCGCATCCGGCCGAGTCGACCACCAGCGCATCGAACTGGCCAGCATCGTAGATACGGCTGTTGGTCTCGCGCAGTCGTCCGGCGCCTTCGAGGTCGCCGTTGTGCGCGAACAGCGCGCCGCAGCACTGCTCGTCAGGCGGGAACCACACCTCGCACCCCGCCAGCTGCAGCAGCCTGACCGCGGCGTCATGCGACTGCGGGTACAGGATCGGCATCACACAACCGACGAGAAATGCGACGCGATGCTTTCGCGGGCCGATGGCCGGCGCGACGTTGCTTGCCGGCGGCTGAAATCGCGGCGCGAGCTTCGGCAGCATGCGGCCCGAGCGTGAGACGGACGTCAGCCGCAGCTTCTGCGCGAGGCGCGTCGCGTCGCCGGCGGCGCGCAAGCGGCCTCGATGCCCGACGAGCTGGCGCAGCGCGGCCCGGCTCGCGGCCCGCTTGATCGAGGGACGGCGTTGATCCTCGACGTCGGCTCGTCCGGCCTCGATGATCCGGCCGTATGGCACACCCGATGGACAAACGCCCTCACAGGTGCGGCAGCCGAGACAGAGGTCGATGTGCTTCACCTGCTCTTCGTCGAACTCCAGCGTCCCGCGCTTCCACTGAGTCATGAGGTAGATGCGGCCGCGCGGCGACTCGGTCTCGAGTCCGGTGACGCGGAAGGTTGGGCAGGCGTCGAGGCAGAGGCCACAGTGGACACAGGTGGCGAGGTCGTCATCGGACAGCCGCGAGAAGGGGGCTGTCAAACGACGTACCTGCCGGGATTCAATATGCCGTCCGGATCGAACGCCTTCTTCAGGCGTCGCATGATGTCGATCGTGGGCGGGGCTGCTCCCCAGGCGCCCACCTCGCGCATGAAGTCGTCAGGCGCTGCGAGCATGACGAGCGTTCCGCCCGCGGCCTCGGCTTTCTCGCGAATGCCGCGCACCACGCTGGAATCCGCACCGATCGCCCAGTGCGCGACACCGACTCCGGGTGATGCCCACCATCGATCGTGTTGGGGCAGGGTCTCCACGATCCTGCGCAGCCCGGACCGGGGGATCGCGATCCTGGCCCACTTTTCGGGGCCGCTGCGCGAGTGCTTCTCCCAGACCACACTGTCGGCCTCATCCCACTCGAGCCCCGACACGACGCGGTCGACGGCCTCCGGACTGCCGAGAAATCGCGCGAGCACTCGGCCGTCGGACGAGAGTTCGACCGCCGACGGCGCAAGCGGCGTCGACAACGCCTCGTCCGCCGCCTCCCAACCGCCATCGTTCGCAACCGTCACGTCATGCAGCGGTTTCGGAAAGACCTTGAACGATGCGGCGACGATCACGCCCAGCGAGCCGAGCGCTCCGTAGTGCAGCTTCATCATGTCGTAGCCGCTTACGTTCTTGACCACCCGGCCGCCGCCGCTTGCCAGCTTGCCGTCGGGCATCGCGACCCGGATGCCGATCAGGAAGTCGCGTGGTGATCCGTAACGAAACCGCAGCGGGCCGGTCCATCCAGTCGCGAGCAGCCCGCCGATCGTGTGGCCGGGCGAGTGGAATGGATCGAGCGGAAGAAACTGGCCCGCCTTCGCAAGATGCGCCTGCAGCGCATCCAGCGCGATCCCGGCCTCGACGCTGACCACCATGTCGGACTGCGAGTGCTCGATCACCCGGTCGAGGTGGGTGGTGTGCAGGAGCACATCCGCACGCTCGACCGGATTGCCCATCCCGCTTGCCCTGCCGCCACCGACCGGGATCACCGCCAGCTTTGCGTCGGCCGCTTCATGCAGGTGGCGCGCCAGCTCCTCAGCTGTGGCCGGCTTCTCGACCGCGGGTTTCGTCACCACCATTTCGCCTCGATGGCGAGCCCGGTGCGGCCCGCGAGGTGGACCGGCTTTCGCGAAGGGTCGGGGAAGATCTTGCCCGGGTTGAGGATGCCGGCCGCGTCGAAGACGTCCTTGACCCGATGCATTGCATCCAGGTCGTCCTCGCTGTAGATCCAAGGCATGAAGGCGCTCTTTTCCAGGCCGATCCCGTGTTCGCCTGACAGCGCGCCGCCCAGCTCGACGACCGCGCGAAGCATCTCCTCGCCTGCGGCTTCGACCTGGTGCAGCACGTCGCGATCGCGGAGGTCGAAAAGGATGTTGGGGTGCAGGTTGCCGTCGCCCGCGTGAAACACGTTCGCCACGGGCAGCTTGTAGTGCTCGCCAATCTCGCCCACTGCCGAGAGCACCTGCGGCAATCGCGACCGGGGCACCACGCCGTCGTGCAGGTAGTAGTTCGGCTTGATGCGGCCCAGCGCGCCGATCGCGCCCTTGCGGCCCGCCCAAAGCAGCTCGCGCTCGGCGGGGGTCTGCGCTTCGCGCATGGCATAGCCGTGGTTGTCGGCCAGGATCTTGCTGATCGCGGCGGTCAGCTCGCGGGTCGACTCGGCGATGCCGTCGACCTCGACCAGCAGGACAGCGCCCGCGTCGGTCGGATAGCCCGCGTGGTAGTGGGCCTCGACAGCGCCGACCGTGACGTTGTCCATCATCTCCAGGGCAGCCGGCACGATCCCGTGGCCGATGACGGCGGACACGGCCTGGCTGGCCGACTCGATGCTCGGGAAAGCCGCCAGCAGGGTCGCGATGCTGGGCGGGATGCGAAGCAGTCGGACCTTGATCTTCGTGATGGCGCAGAGCGTGCCTTCGGAGCCGACGAGCACCCCGCACAGGTCGAGGCCGACGTGGTCCGGTGCGTCGCCGCTGACCCAGTGCACGCTGCCGTCGGCCAGCACCACCTCCATGCCCAGCACGTGGTTGGTCGTCACACCGTAGTAGAGGCAGTGCGGCCCGCCGGAGTTTTCGGCCGCGTTGCCTCCGATGGTGCAGGCCTTCTGGCTCGAAGGGTCGGGCGCATAGAACAGCCCGTGCTGCGCCGCAACCAGGGACAGCTCCTGGTTGACCACGCCAGGCTCGACCAGGGCGGTCATGGCGACCTGGTCGATCTCCAGAATGCGGCGCATGCGGGTGACCTGCAGCGCGATTCCGCCGCGGATGGTCACCGCGCCGCCGGACAGGCCAGTGCCGGCTCCGCGCGGCACGACCGGGATGTGGTGTCGGGCCGCGACCTTGATCACCGCCGACACATGCTCGGTCGACGATGCGAGGACGACCGCGTCAGGCATGGCTCCCTCGATCGAGCCGTCGCGCTCGAAGATGCGCAGGTCGTTGGGCGCATCGATCACCGACTCCCGCCCGACGATGCGGCGCAGCTCTTCGATCACGGACTTGGGGAGCATCAGGCGATCGGCGCCTCGAGCTCGGGATTGCGCTCGAAGGCCTCGAAGCGACGCGTCATCGCGCCGGGAAAGCCAGCTGCTTCGGTCGCTTTTGCTCCGACGATGAGGAGATCAAGCCAGGGCGCGCATTCTTCGTCGGACGGCATTCGGTCCGCGCGCTCGAAGATCGCCTCCTGGATGCGGCTGTGCGGTGACACCTGGATCGTGTACCAGACGGATAGCCCATCTGATGTGACCACATGGTGTGACTCGTCCACCTTGCGATTGATGGGAAGTCGCATCGGCCTCGCTTCGGCCGCGGCGCGGAGTCGGGCCGCCTCGCCCTCGATGTCGGTCACGAAGTCCAGCTTAAACTCGAACTCGTGAATGGCCGGGGTCGCGTGGAGGCTGCGCTCGCCATGGACGTGGCCGACCGGCCGCCCGTCGGCGCGTGGGGCCATACGTATCACGAGGAGTGGTCGCCCGAGGCGCTGGCCGCGATCACGGTGGAGCGGGCCCGGCGACTCGGCTGGGACTTCGTCAAGTTCCAACCGCGCGCGAGCTGTTTCGCGGAGGCGTTCGGATCGGTCTATCACCCATCGGGCCACCGCCTTCGCGCGCCGATCCTGATCCAGCCCGCGGTGCCGGACCTGGAGGCTTGGACGTCGGTAAAGATGGTCAATCCCAAAGCCCTCGACGACCAGGTCGAGTCGATCGCGATGGTCGTACGGGAGCTGGGAGACGAGGTTCCCGTGATCCAGACGGTGTTCAGCCCGATCACGGTCGGCGGTTACCTCGTCGGCAAGTCGCAGTCGCGCGTCGTACGAGAGCTGCGGAAGCATCCCGAGACGGTTGGACCCGCGCTGGACCGGATCGCGGTGGGCCTGCTCGATTTCAGCTGCCGCTCGGTCGAGGCCGGAGCCGCGGGAATCTTTTACGCGATCTCGGGCTACGCCGGTCGCAACGTCATGCGTGAGGACATTTACCGCGACCTCGTCCTGCCCTATGACCTGGCGGTGCTGGAGGCGCTGCCGAAAAAGTCGTGGTTCAATGTGCTCCACCTGTGCGGGTCGAATCTCAACTTCGGGCTGGCGCGCGACCTGCCATCTCATGTCGTGAGCTGGTCGATCCACAACCAGGGCAATCCGTCCCTTGCCGAAGGGCGTGACATCGCCGGTCGGGCCGTGATGGGCGGGCTGAGCCAGCGCGCAACGCTCGTCTACGGGCCGCCGCCGAAAATCGAGGAGGAGGCGCGCCGTGCGGTGGAAGAAACCGGCGGTCGCGGCTTGCTGCTGGCGCCCGGCTGCTCGGTTCCCCCGCGCGTGCGGGAAACCAATCTGGCGGCGATGGTCACGGCGGTCGCCGCATGAGCCGCGTGGAGGGGCTCGCGGAGATCGTGCTCTGGGTCGCCGACATGGAGGCGGCGCTCCAGTTCTATCGCGACCAGTTCGGGCTCGAGATCATGTCGCCGCCCACGATGCCGAACAAGTTCCTGATGGTCGCCAAGCCAGGCGGTATCCCAGAGATGATCGTGCTGGTCCCCCATCCCCATCCAACCGACTATTTCCCGCGACACAAGGAAAAGCGGGTCCTGCACCACCTTGCGTTCCGGGTCGACCGCCGCTCGTACGACGAGCTGGAGACACGCTTCATCGAAGCCGGGGTCGAGGTGCGACACGGCGTACACCCGGTGCTGAAGGGTGTGCGCACCTTTTATATCGACGACCCCGACGGTAACGAGGTCGAGGTGATCGGCCCGGTCTGATCCCTCCGGGGATACGCCTGTCCGGCCAAGCGGTTGACGCGGCCTTCAAGCTCGCTTGACAAATGTTCAGCGCGGACCACAATAGCCGCACTCGCTAGGCAGTCCTTTCGCCTTTTGGAGATGGAGGGTTAGGCGATGTCCATTGCCGCCCGGGATTCACGTGACGATGCGCACTACCGAGATGAAAGTGTCGTGGTTACCTGACCAACTCCCTCAGATCGCGCCATGGATTGATATTCAGGAGGACTTGATATGCGACGCCTGAGTCTTGGCAACTCTTCCGCATTGTCGGCGGTGGGGGCAGTATTCATATTTCTCCTAGTTCTGGGCGGCGTAACGCTCCTGTTCTGGTTTTTTAACTGGGGTTGGAACATCTACGGAGTCGTCGCCGGTGTAATGTTTGGACTCCTGATCGGTTTCGTCGTGATTAGAGCCGTCCCTATCAAGCTTCAGGCAGTCGGTTTTGGCGCCGTTACCGGAATCACGATCGACGGGATTGCTTCGGCCCTTAAGCCTGATACTGCCTCAACATTTCTCACCTCGATAGCTGGTGGGGTCGGTGCGTCGAGCAGCGCGGTAAATGTTGCCCTCCATCAAACAGGACTCCCCGAGATATCGACAGCCCCTTTGAACTTTGGCCTGTGGGCCTTCGCAATAACCCTTGGGTTAGTGATGGCTGTGGGAGTAACGCAGAATCCGAAATAGAGTGCTCTTGGCCGGGGGAGACCTGTGGCCCATCCCATCTCCACGCTCGCCGAGGGCCCGACATAGTGCCAATGCGCAGGGCGTGGACGCTTGACCTCATGCGACGGAGTCCCGACGGCCGCTACGGGGTCATCGAGGCCCTGATCGTCCGGTCGATCGAGGAGGCGCGGTCGCGCGGCATCACCGAGGTGAGCCTCGGGATGACGCCGCGAATCATCACGTCACCCGATGCGGCGCATGGATTCGAGAGCGCCTGGCGCGCGATGTACTGGGGCCTCGACCGGTTTCAGCGCAGCCGCACGCTCCACCGCTTCAAGGAAAAGTTCGGGCCCCGCTGGGAGGACCGGTTCCTGGTCGTTCCGAGCATGTCGATCCTCCCCGAGGTGATGGTCGCGTTGGTGCGAGCGCACGTCCCGCCGCTTTCGGTCACCGCGACCTGGCTCCGCTCCCGGCTGTCGCCGCGGCGACCAGAAGCCGGTCGCCGGGCTCTGGCCTAGGTGACCTGGGGCTTGCTCTCGACGACCGGTTCGGGCGCGCGGGTAAGGAGCGCGACCGCGACTCCCGCGACCACGAGGATCGTCACGACGATGACCGAAACCGGCTCCGGGAAACGGATTCCAAGCGCGGCGTCGAGCGAGTAGGCGCCCGGCCCGGTCAGGGCGAGAGCGGCAACGCTGGCGAGGATCGCGAGGTTGAACTCGTAGCCCCCTTTGGTAACGAAGAAGCCCTTAGGGAGGTGGACGATGACCATCGCCACAAGCATCGAGCCCGCGATGGCGGCGCTTGGGAGAGGGGAGAGGAGGCCGAGCGCAAGCCCAATCCCGCCGAGGAGCTCGGCGAGGGCGGACATCCAGGCCCACGGCGTTGCGGGGCGGATGCGCATGCGGTTCATGGCGCCGGTCCATCCCGTCATGCCCGGACCGCCGAACCATCCGAAGACCTTCTGCGCGCCGTGCGCGGCGAGCGTCAGGCCGATGA
Source organism: Chloroflexota bacterium (assembly GCA_005880795.1). Lineage (GTDB taxonomy): Bacteria > Chloroflexota > Dormibacteria > Dormibacterales > Dormibacteraceae > 40CM-4-65-16. Next base: position 49,915 of record VBGP01000029.1, read on the forward strand.
CGAGGCGAAGAATCAACAACCCCAAAGCAACCATTGCGAACTCACCTCCTGATCCGACCACAAGTCTAGATGCATGGAAATTCCACGTAATCACGAGGCCTAAACGTGGTGGCCCGGCGGGCGTCCGGATCGGTGTCGATAGACTCAGCCGTC